>JBBRGR010000070.1:0-7989 GCA_038223815.1 Gemmatimonadales bacterium | reverse complement strand
CGTGAGCACGTACGCCGGCTTGAGCGCCTTGGGATTGAGCGCCGCGGTGAGGATCCGGCCGACGCGGATGTCAACGGCCAGGAAGTCATCGAAGGACAGCTCATCAGTCATCGATCATCGACGATCGATCATCGATGATCGACTCATCCCCCCACCACAAACGACAGCATCCGCCCCGGCACCCCGATCACTTTCTTGAGCTCGCCCCCCAGATACTTCGCCACCGCCGGCTCGGCCTCGGCCGCCGCGCGGACCGTCGCCTCGCTCGCGTCTCGCGGGACGGTCACGCTGCCGCGCGTCTTGCCATTCACCTGGACCGCGATGGTGATGGTGTCTTCGAGTGTCAGCGCCGCATCGAAAGCTGGCCACGCCGAGTCGAAGATCGTGCTGGAATGGCCCAGCCGCTCCCAGCACTCCTCGGCGAAGTGCGGCGCAAACGGCGCCGTCATCTGCACCAACTCCGACACGAGTCGGCGTTCGGCACAGTTCTGCTCGCGCAGCACGTTGACGAGCTCCATCAGGGCCGCGATGGCGGTGTTGTAGCGGAGCTGCTCGATCTCCTCCGCGACCCGCCGCTTGGTCTGGTGCCACTTGATCAGCACCTCGCGGCGGATCTCGGCGTCGCGGCAGTCCGGATGGCTCGCCAGCGTGACCAGGTCCCAGACCTTGTCGAGAAAACGGCGCGGACCACTGATGCCGGAGTCCCGGAAGTCGCCCCCTTCCTGAAACGGCCCGAGGAACATCAGGTAGGTGCGGAAGGTGTCCGCGCCCCACTTGTCAATGTACTGGTCGGGAACGACGACGTTGCCGCGCGACTTCGACATCTTCGCGCCGTCCTTCACGATCAGCCCGTGTGCCCGGAACTTCCGGAACGGCTCCTCGAAGTCGAGCATGCCAGCGTCGTGGAGCACCATGGTGATGAAGCGCGAATAGAGCAGGTGCAGCACCGCGTGCTCATTGCCGCCGATGTAGCTGGCGACCGGGAGCCACGTGCGGGTACGATCGCGGTCGAACGGCCGATCGGTGAGTTCGCTGCTCGGGTAGCGCAGGAAGTACCACGCCGAGTCGAGGAAGGTGTCGGACACGTCGGTCTCGCGCCGCCCCTGCTGGCCGCAGGTCGGGCAGGGGACGAAGTACCACTCGGCATGACGCGCGAGCGGCGAGACACCGGAGTCATCCGGACGGAAGTCGTCGAGTGCCGGAAGCTCGACCGGGAGTTGCTCCTCGGGCACCGGGACCGGACCGCAGACATCGCAGTAGATGATCGGAATCGGGGGGCCCCAGTACCGTTGGCGCGAGATGCACCAATCGTGGAGCCGATACTGGACCGTCTTCTTCCCGGTCCCGCGTGAGGCAAGCCACTCGGTGATCGCTGCCTTGGTATCGAGCGGCGTGCGCCCATCAAACTCGCGCGAGTTCACCATGTGGCCACCGGCATCGACGTCGGTGTAGGCCGCGGTGAGCGGGGTGCCAGCGTCCTGGTCGACGGCCGCGACCACGCGCACGATCGGCAGGGCGAACCGGGTGGCGAACTCGAAGTCGCGCTCGTCGTGGCCCGGCACCGCCATGATCGCCCCGGTGCCATAGTCCATCAGCACATAGTCGGCGATCCAGATCGGGACCTGCGCCCCGGTGGCCGGATTCATCGCGGTGCTGCCAGTGAAGACGCCGCTCTTCTGCTGGTCGCCCACCTTGCGCGAGACGAGATCCTTTGCGGCCGCCTGGGCGCGATACGCTTCGACGTCCATGCGCTGGGCGTTGGTGGTGAGGGCCGTGACGAGCGGATGCTCCGGGGCGAGCACCAGGAAGGTCGCGCCGAAGAGCGTGTCGGGCCGCGTGGTGTACACCGTGATCGGCGAGGAGGCGGCGTCGCTCGCGCGGAAGGTGATGTCGGCCCCTTCGGAGCGGCCGAGCCAATTCTTCTGCGCCGCGACGGTCGTCTCCGACCAATCCATCGTCGTCGGATCGTCGAGGTTGGCGAGCAGGCGCTCGGCATAGTCGGTGATCCGGAAGTACCACTGCTCCAGTACACGCTGCTCGACCACGGTGCCGCAGCGCTCGCACTCGCCGCCGATCACCTGCTCATTGGAGAGTACCGTCTTGCAGCTCGGGCACCAATTCACGGCGCCGTTCTTCTTGTAGGCGAGCCCCTGCTTGTAGAGCTGCAGGAAGACCCATTGTGTCCACTTGTAGTACGACGGCTCGGTGGTCGAGAGCACGTTCCGCCAGGCGAACATCCCCCCCATCCGCGTCAGTTGGCGCGTGAAGTTGGCGATGTTCTTCGGGATCAGGTCGGCCGGGTGCGCGCCGACCTTGATGGCGTAGTTCTCGGAATGGATCCCGAAGGCGTCGAAGCCGATCGGCTCGAAGACCTGGTACCCCTGCATCCGCTTGAACCGCCCGTAGACGTCGGCCCCGGTGAACGCGAAGAGGTTCCCGACATGCAACCCCTCCGCAGAGGGGTAGGGGAACATCATCAGGTTGTAGAGGGGGCGCACGGCATGGTCGAGATCCGGCTCATTGGTCCGGTCCGTGGCCCATCGCTCACGCCACTTGGTCTCGATCGCGTCAGGGAGGTACTTGTCGGGCTCGGACATCCTGGGGCGTTCCGGGGTTCAGGTGGGACCCCGAAAGATAATGGTGAGGGGTGAGGGGTGAGGGGCGGAAGGGTGCCCCCCCTCACTCCTGACCCAGCGCGGCCGGCGGCCGCGCCCCGCTCACTGTTCACCGTTTACCGATTTTACCAGCCGCTCCATCATCGCGCCTTGGGGAATGCCCCGTCCCCCCGGGAGCACATTCCAGCCCGTGAAGACGACGATCAGATCGAGTTCGGGAAACAGCTAGGGGAGCTGCCCCCTAAAGCCGGAGCCAGCCCAGACCAGCCTGGTCGGATCGACCGGATTGGGGTAGAGCCACCACTTCAGCCCGTATTTCGCGCCCCTCGGGCCTGGGCTAATGGCAACCAGCGGCGAGACCGATTCGGTCACCCAGGCTTCGGAGACAACGCGGGTGGCACCCCACATGCCCCGCAGGGCGAAGAGTTGCCAGATGCGGGCAAGGTCGAGGGATTCCAGATAGAGCCCACCCTCGGTATCCACCAGGCCATTCGGGGTGCGCTTCCAGAACCAGCGGGTGATGCCCAGCGGGGCAAAAAGGTGGCGTGCGGCGTATTCCTCGATATCCACGCCAGTGGCCCCGCGGAAGATGTGGGCGAGCAACTCGCTCCCGCCGCTGTTGTAGTTCCAGCGCGTCCCCGGCTCCTCCGCCATGGGGTGATTGATGGTGAAGCGGACCCAGTCGTGGCTTGCCTCCATGCGCGTGGTCGAGTTCATCGTGTCGGAGTAGCTGGTGTTTTCGTTCCAGTCGAAGCCACCGGTCATCGTCAGCAGATGGCGGATGGTGATGCGCCGCTTCCGGTCGTCAAGGTTGGCGATGGTGGTGGTGTCGAAGTAGCGGAGGACTGGCGTGTCGAGTGCGGGGAACTCGCCTCGCGTCACCGCAGTGCCGATGACCACCGAGGTCACCGTCTTGGTGACCGACTGGAGCGTATGCAGATCGCCGCCGCGCCAGGTCGGGTGCCACCACGGATTGAAGTAGTTGTACTGCCCGGTGCGATCCGACATCACCAGCGCCGTGCCGTTCCGCGCCGAGTCGCCATAGATCTGTGCGTAGTCGCGCGCGTACGCCGTGTCGAAGGCGACCTTCCCTTTCCGGATCACCAGAAAACGATCGACGTCTCGCCAGTCGGCGCCGGGCTTCGTCCCAAACGTACACAGCGCGCCTTTCGACGCGCTGCTTACCCCTCACCCCTCACCGAGCGTGGCCGAAGGCCGCGCCCCGTTCACCGTTCACCAGCACATTCAGCCGTTCGGCCGCCGATTCGCCCGACGCTGGGCCAGGTCGATCGTGTAGGGTTCGCCGTTCACGGTGGCATCCGGCGTCGCCGTGCCGTTGAAGGTGATGATCACGGTGCGGGTGACCGGGGTGCCGCCGTCGGGGGTCGCCGTGAAGACGCGGGTCACGGTGCCGGAGAGCGGCCAAGGCGCGACGCCTTCGGCACGCACGGGCACGACGACGTTCACATGGGTACCCGTCGCGGTCATCTCATAGGAGCGTGCGTCGCCGCCCTCCACCACGCGGGACCGCGCCGCCGAGCTGCTTGAGGTGCCGTTCACGGTGCGGGAGGTCTCCGTGCCGGCCAATCCGGTGAAGACGAAGTCGCGGTCACGGCTGATCGTGGCGGTCCACGGCCCACGGGTCACGTCCCCCGCGATGTCGGCCTCGATCTCGATCCGGGCCGTCAGCAGGGCGTCGTACTCCTGCTGGACCGCGCCGCCGGCGTCGAAAAAGGCGACGGTCCGCGTGGTGGTCAGGCCGTTGGCACGGTTGGCCGGGCAGGTGAAGCGACCGCCGCCAAAGCCACAACCTCCCACGTTGCCCGGGCCCATCGGTGGCGCCATGCCGTCCACGAGATGGACGGTGAAGTTGTTGGGGAGCCCATTCATCCCCGCCATCACATCGACGTCCTCGGCCGTCGCATCCGCCGCGATGGTGGCGACATCGCCGGAGATCCGGGCAGCGAGGAGCCCCGTGTCCTGGGTGCTGGTCGGGGAGTCGGAACATGCCGCGAGCGTGAGCAAGGCCGCGGGGGCAAACAGGGTGGCGCGCATGGGAATCATCCTCGGTGAGACTGTGAGGTCGGAGACGGAGGCAGTATCGGTTGCCACACAGGATGACGGAGGGGTGGGTGGGGTGTTAAGTGCGATCCGAGACCCGAGGACCGAGGACCGAGAGAGGATCGGTCCCCGGTCATGGGTCCTCCGTTGTCAATCATCCCGTCCCAGCCCCCACCTCCCCACCATTCCGCCCTCCCGTCACCCCACCCGAGACGATGAAGCTCATGACCTCCGAGCTGTCGCCCTCGATGTGCACCACCCGCTCGGCGGGGACCAGGACCAGGTTGCCAGCGATGTTGTAGGACTGGGGCAGGTAGACCGCCACATGGCCTGGGAGGCCGAGGCGGGTCACATCGTCCGCCGTGACAAAGCCGAGGAACCAGAGGTCGAGGGTCGGGTCGGGCTGGACGCGGACTGCTCGGTTGAAGCGCCGCTTGTTGCCGACGAAGGCCCCCATCAGGTCCTTGGCCGCCGTGTAGAGCAGGCGAAAGAGGGGGAGGCGCTCGAAGACCTGGTCGAGCGTGGCAAGGGCGGCGCGCGTGACCACGTTCGTGGCCAGCGCCCCGATCACGGTGATCACCGCCAGGACCACCAGCAGCCCGATCCCGGGGATCGTCAATCCGAGCCAGCCGTCCACCCACGCGACCGCCTGCCATGCGACCCAGAGGGTCAGGGCGACGGGCAGGGAGATGGCGACGCCGCGCACGAAGTTGCGGCCGATGAAGCGAAGGAGTGGCTCGATCCGGTTGGCGGCCATGGGTCAGAGTCTCGGTTCGAGGACTTCAAGCAGCGCATCGAGCTCCGCGAGGGTGCGATCGCCCATGTGCCCGATGCGGATCACCTGATCCTCATCTTCGTCCATGCCGGTGGCAATCTGCCAGCCGAGAAGGGCGAGCTCCTGCGTCAGCGCGCGGGCGGACCGGCCTTCATGGAGACGGAGTGCCGAGACGGTATCCGCACGCCGCCCAACCGGGGCCATCCATCGGCAGCGTGCGCCAGCCTCGACCCAGGCCTCGACACGTTCGCGCATCGCGCGGTGTCGTGCGAAGCGTGTCGCCATCCCTTCCCCTGCGATACGCTGCAGCTGTCGGTCCAAGGCGTGGACGATCGGCAGCGCTGGCGTCTGCGGAAAGCGACCAGACATTGCATCCTGATGGAGAGCGACGGGGTCGAGATAGAGTCCGCGATGCTCCACGGCGTCGGCGCGATGCAGGAAACGTTCTGAGGCGACCGCGAAGGCGAGTCCCGGTGGCGCTCCGAGCGCCTTCTGGCTGGATCCCACGAAGAAATCCGCACCCCAGCGATCGGGGTCGACGTCGATTCCGCCCGTGGAGGTCACCCCGTCCACGATGGTCACGATCCCCCCGAGGGTGCGCAGCATCCGCAGCAGGTCGGGGACAGGTTGGACCACGCCGGTCGAGGTTTCGACGTGCACGAGGGAGACGGCATCCACGGGCGGGCCATCAAGGGCGAGCGCAAGGAGCTCCGGCTCCAGCGCTTCGCCGCGCGGGACATGGAGCCGGATGACCTCCTTCCCGCAGCGCTCGGCGATCCGCGCACAGCGCTCGGAAAAGCTCCCGGTGATGACACAGAGCACGCGCTCCTCGACCCCGGCACGAATGGCGGCCTCCATCATCGCGGTCGCGGACGCAGTGAGCAGCATCACCGGGCGCCGGGTCTGGAGGAGGTCGGCCAGTCCGCTCTGCACGCGGGCCAGCAGCGCGCGACCCGCGGTGCTCCGATGCCCGATCGGCGGGTGCAGCATCGCCTCCGCCACATCGGGATGGAGCGCGACCGGTCCGGGGAGGAAGAATCGACTGGTGACCGTCATCCGAGCAGCTGCGCCGTCGTGGTCACCGTGATCCCGCGTGCGGCCCACTCCCGCAGCAAGGCATGGCCGTGCATCGCGTCCAGTGCGGCCATTGCGTCCTCGACGACGACAACCGCCGACGCGGAAAGCAGGCGCACCAGGCCATCCACCGCGGCCACCACACACACATCCGTGGCCACCCCATAGACCACCACGCGCGACGGGGCCAACGCACGGAGCACGGGAGCGGCGTTCGGATTCCAGCGAAAGACATCGGTGCCAGGCTTGAGGAGCAGCAGATCGCCATCGTGCGCCCTGACACGCGACGCGAGCACGGACGCGTCCCACGGCACCGCGTGCACGACCAAGGGATCGTGCAATCCCGTCTCGGCGATCTTTGCCTGACCCGGCGTGCCGCGCATGCAGTGCGGCGGAAAGGTCGTCTTCCAATCAGGCGCGTCGCTGATCTCGGCGTGACCGAGGTCATGGTCATCGGCCGTTGCGACGATCCGGATGCCACGCGCCCGGGCGTGATCCGTCAGGCGCTGCAGTGCAGGGCGGATGGATTCCGCTCCGGGCACGGCAAGGAGGCCGGTCGCGGCGATGAAGTCGTGTTGGGTGTCGACGTCCCAGTGGATCGTGGCCATGCGGTGTTCCTGACAGAAAAGTGGTCGTTCGTCGTTGGTTGTTCGTCGCTCCTGCTCGCGCATCCTGCGTCACCACGGAAGTCCGCCCCGTGCAACAACCGCCACCTCTCATCGGACAACCACTGACCAACAACCCACGACCACCAACCCACGACTCTCACTCCACCACCACCAACCGCCCATTCTCCCGCCACCCTCGCCCCACCTTCGCGCACGCCTGTCCTTCGAGCTGCACGACATCCGCCGTGAAATCGAAGCGTCCCTGAAAGAGCGAGGACCCGACGCCGTAGCTGTCCACGGGGACGCCGAGGCGCTCGAACTCGAGAATCTTCTCGACCGTGAACCCGCCGGAGACCACGATGCGAACGTGGTCGTGGCCCGCAGCGTCGAGAGCTTGGCGCACGTTCCGGACCAACTGCGGCGTGACTCCAGTGGGCTTGACATGTCCCATCTGCGGCACCACGGAGCGATCCACGAGCATTTCGCTGGTATCGAGCCGCACGCCGTAGAGCCTGGGGCCGAGGACGGCGGCAAGGGCAAGCGAGGTGCCGACGCAGTCATTGTCGAAGTCCACCAGCGAGATCAGCCGGACGTCGTCGGTCACGTGCTCGAGAAACTTCTGCGAGGCCAGCACGGTGTCCCCGCCATAGGCGGCGATGAGGCCGTGTGGCACCGTGCCGACCCCTTCGCTCCCCCACCACGAGGCCTGGGCATCGGTGGAGACGCCGATGGCGCCGGCGATGTGTGCCGCGTAGCCGTCCCCGGTCTGCACCAGCCAGTGATCATGGCGCGCGGGGAAGAACATCACATCCTTCGGGCTGGCCGCCTCGACCACCTGGCGCGTGTTGGTGCCCAC
>JBBRGR010000069.1:0-8041 GCA_038223815.1 Gemmatimonadales bacterium | reverse complement strand
CCAGCATCCCGGCAACGACGGTCAGCGGATGGCGCATCGCCTTCGCGAGGATGCGGGCGTATCCGCGCGACAGGGCGTCAAAGCCCCGCTCCAGCAGCTGATAGAGCCGACCATGACTCGACGGCACGCGCAGCAGCTTGGCGCACAGCATCGGGGTCAGCGTGAGCGCCACGAAGCCGGAGATGAAGACCGACCCGGCCACGGCAATGCCGAATTCATTGAAGAGCTTGCCGGTGTTCCCCTTGAGGAAGGCCAGCGGGACGAAGACCGCCATGAGCGACGCCGTCGTCGCCACCACGGCGAAGCCGATCTCGCGGGTGCCGTCGCGCGCCGCGTCCTCTGGGGATTTGCCGAGCTCCTCCTGGTGTCGATACGCGTTCTCGAGCACGATGATCGCGTCGTCCACCACGATCCCGATCGCGATGGTGAGCGCAAGCAGCGTGAAGTTGTTGATCGAGAAGCCGAGGGCCGCCATGACGGCGAAGGTCGCGACGATCGAGGTGGGGATGGCGAAGGCCGGGATGATCGTCGCCCGCAGGTTGCGGAGGAAGAGGAAGATGATCACCACGACGAGCAGCGCGGCTTCGATCAAGGTCTTCTGGGCGTCCTGGATGGAGCGCTCCACGAAGACCGACTGGTCGAACGACTGGGTCAGTGTCACACCCGGCGGCAGGATGGCCCGGATGGACGGCAGTGCCTCCTGGATCGCCTTGGAGACCTCGATGATGTTCGCCTTCGACTGCCGGACGACGCCCAGCCCGATGGCCGGTGTCCGGTCGAAGCGCAAGGCCGAGCGGTCATTGGCGGGGCCCAGCTCGACTCGCCCGACCTCGCGCAGCTTGGTCAGGACGCCATCGCGGCTGGCAATGACCAGATCCGCAAACTCCTCGGGAGTGCGCAGTTCGCCGAGGGAGCGGACGGTGAACTCGCGCTGCTGCGATTCAATGCGGCCGGCGGGGACCTCGACGTTGCGGGCCCGGATCGCGGCGCTGACTTCCTGCACCGTCAGCCCGCGCGCACTCAGCGCGTTCTGGTCGAGCCAGATCCGCATGGAGTAGCGGCGCTCGCCCTGAATCTGCGCCCGCGCCACCCCGGGGATGGTCTGCAGCCGCTGCTTGACGATCCGGTCGGCGACATCGTTCAGCTGCAGCAGGTCGAGCGTGGACGAGGTCAGTGCGAGGTAATAGAAGGGCCGGGCATCGGCGTCCTGTTTCGCGACGACCGGTTCGTCCACGTCCTCGGGAAGGCGGCCACGCACCCGGGACACCAGGTCGCGCACGTCCTGCGCCGCCGATTCGACGTCGCGGTCGAGCCCGAACTCGATCCGGACGTTGCTGCGCTGTTCGTTGCTCGACGAGGTGAGGGTGCGGATCCCTTCGGCCGTGCTGAGCTCTTCTTCGAGCACATCGGTGACCGACGATTCCATGACCCGCGGGTTGGCGCCACGGAGCGAGGTCTCGACCGAGACGATCGGCGGGTCGATGTCGGGCAGCTCCCGGACCGAGAGTCGCTGGTAGCCGAGTGCCCCGAAGAGCACCAAGGCCAGCGACATCATGGTCGCGAACACCGGCCGGGTAATTGAGAGATCCGAAATCTTCATCCGCACACCCTATCTATCTTGGTTGGGACGGCGGGGCTGCCCACCGTGACCGGTGGTACGTGCAACCGGTCCCCGAAGTTCATCCACCCGAGGACGTCCCGATGGCCCCCAAGCTCACTGCCCGGCAACAGGCCCAGCTCGCCTGGCTCCAGGGCCTGCCCAAGAGCATCGAAAAGGCCAACCGGATCATTGAACTCATGGCGGGCCACCAAGCCGACGAAAGCCAGGTGCGCTCCCTCGCCCGGATGCTCGACGAGCTCAAGGCCCAGGGGAGCTCGATGAACCTGACGGCCGTGGCCGAGTCGTTTGGCGTGATGGGAACCATGCTCCGCCGGGCAGGGGGCCATCAGCTCAAGGTGCGCGGGCTGCGCGAGCTGCTGGCCGGGGCGAAGATCAACCTTGAGGGGGCCCTGCGCATCGCCTCCACGCCCGAACGTGACTCGGACGCCGGGGCGACGCCGCCGGTCAGTCCTTGAGGACCTTGTCCAGGATCGGGCCGGCCGTAAAGGCGAACATCGACGTGATGACGAGACCGAGCATGACGGTCACGTAGGTCAGCGCCCCGATCAGTACTCCGGCACCCAGACCCGCCAAGACCATTCCGACGTAGTAGATCACGTTGTTTCTCCTTGAAACGTCTAGGAGCCCATTTGACGGGCAGATGTCAAATCTAGCAGGACCTCAGCGACGCCGACAACCACCGTTCACCGTTCACCGTTCTACGGCCGCACCACAAACGTCGTCACGCTCCCCGCCGGCAAGGTCGTCGTAAAGCCCGGTCCGGTCAGCGTCACCGGGTCGAGCACCCGCGCCGTTTCGAAGCCGCTGGTCCGCTCCGCCGTCATGGTCCGGACGCATGGCGACCCGGCACCCAGCGCCACCTGCACCGACTTGGCGCTGCTGCCCACGTTCAGTGCCACCACCACCAGGTGGTCCGCCACCAGCCACGCGGTCGCCTGCACCCCCGGGTCGCTGCTCACCGCATCAAGGGTTATCGCACCGGCCGGTACAACACGACTCCACTGCCCCATGGTCCAGTACTGCTGGCTCTTCACGAAGCCGGTGTAGCCGTTGCCGGTCGTGTTGATGGTGATGAGTTCCGCGCTCCTGCCATCCCACTGCCCAAAGAAGCCCCAGAGATAGTCCACCGCCGCCGCGTCGTAGTTGGCCAGCATCGCGTGCATGGTGCGCGCCCAGACGAACCAGTCGGGGGTGTACCACTCCGTCATCCAGAGCGGGATGGCGTACTGGCGAGCCAGCCCGGAGAGCGCTTCGAGGGAACGCAAGTTGGGTTCTGCCGTGCCGGACTCGTACAAGTGAAACGCGATCGCCCCGACGTACTGGCGTGCCACTGGATCGGCGAGGACTGCCTGGGAGATTGCCAAGGATCGGGCCGGGTCCACGTCGTCAGGGATGACCAGTCTCGTTGAAATGCTCGCTGCCGCGAGGCGCGCTCCGAGCAGCTTCACGGCGTCCCGGACGAAAGCGGCGGAGACGGTCCCTGTGCCCTGGAGCCCGGTCGGCTCATTGAAGATGGACCAGTAGGGGAGTGTTTGTCCGAGGGCCCTCCACCGCTGAATCTGCACGAAGGCCCATTCCACATACTCTCCAGGATCTGTCTTGCTCATCCAGGGTTCGGGAAAAATGGGCGCACCAAACCACGTCGTCACTCCGAACGGCCGCGCGGCCACGACATAATCCACGTGTCCATCGACCCGCTTCCACCGGAAGTCGAAGCGCGAGAGATCGGTGAAGGTCGGGTCACTATTGTCATTCACCGGCTCGACCCCCGGGTCCGTGGCGTAGCGGACCCGCGTCAAGCCAAGCTCCGAATAGAGCGCAGCGAGAATTCGGTTCTGCTCGGCGGCAGGAATGATCACCGCACCGCGTTGCGTCGCCGGATCGAAGGTCTCGGTCAGGTGGGGGTCGTCGAAGAGTCGAACGGTGGTCCCGAACCCTGCCAGCGTCTGGTGGCGGACGCTCGGGTTGACCCCCAGCGTCACCGCGGCGGCGGCGAGCGGCCCGCTCGGCGTCACGCACGCCGGGGGCGGCGGGGGTGCCGGCGGGCCAGGGAGGACGGGCTCCTGGGCGGCGCAGGCCATGGTGGCCAGCAGGGCAAGCAACGGCACCGCGAGCAGGGTCAAGGAGGGGCGGAATTGGGGCAGCTGCGGCATCGAGGTCATCCCTGCCGATCGGGCATGGCAATAGGTCGGTTGAAGGGTATCAGAAAGGAGACGGCTGGGCGAGGTCGAGGGACACCGGATCAGGGCAGGCAGGGGCAGACCGGACGAAAACCGGGCGCCCCGATTGTGCCGGGCAATCCGCATCGAGTCTCTGGGGGCCGTACGAACCGTTAGATTACCCGTATTCGAGTGTGCTCCTCAATCCTTTAGTCCAGAGAAGCCGGTGCGTACAATCGCATTCGGCGCAGCAGCCATGCTGTGCCTCAGTGGGTGCCTCCCAGACGCCCCATCCCCGTTGGTCACCGGCGCCGCGGCTTCGCTGTCGGCCGATCTCGTCCAGGATTCGGTCCACAGCTACATCGTGGTGTTTCGGAATTCGGCAACCGACGTCCGGGGGTTGGCACGCGCGCTGACCGTCAGGCACCGCGGGGTGTTGAAACACACCTATGAGCGGGCGATCCGAGGCTTCGCAGCCGAGATGACCGCCTCCGAGGCGGCAGGACTTCGCAACCACCCTGATGTGGCGGCCCTTGAACGCGACCAGATCATGCGGATCTCCGGCACGCAGACCCCGGCCACATGGGGGCTCGACCGGATCGACCAGACCGCGTTGCCATTGAATGGCAGCTACACCTATGGCCCGACCGGCAACGGGGTCCGCGTCTACATCCTCGACACCGGCATCCGCACGACCCACACGGAATTCGCGGGCCGCGCCTTCGGGGCGTTCACCAGCATCGCCGACGGCAACGGCTCCAACGACTGCAACGGCCATGGCACCCACGTGGCCGGCACGATCGGCGGAACCACCTGGGGGGTGGCCAAGCAGGTGCGGCTGTACGCCGTCCGGGTGCTGGACTGCAATGGCAGTGGGCTCTATTCCGGGGTGATCGCCGGAATCGACTGGGTCACCGCCAACGCCATCCGACCGGCGGTCGCCAACATGAGTCTGGGTGGGGGTACGTCGCCGGCACTCGACCAGGCCGTCCGCAATTCGATCGCCGCCGGCATCAGCTACGCCATCGCGGCGGGCAACGACAATCTGGATGCCTGTGACGGATCGCCGGCTCGCGTGCTGGAAGCGATCACTGTCGGGGCGACCACCAGCACCGACAACCGCTCGTCCTTCTCGAACTTCGGCAGCTGTCTCGACCTCTTCGCGCCGGGCTCGGGCATCACCTCGAGTATCAACACCAGCGATGTGGCCACTGCCGTCTACAGCGGCACCTCGATGGCGGCCCCGCACACCGCAGGGGCCATGGCGCTCTTGCTGGAAACGGCGCCGACGCTCTCCCCTGCCGCTGTGGCGACCGCGCTCGTGAACAACGCCGTGAACGGCGTGGTGGTCGGGGCAGGAACCGGATCGGCCAACAAACTCCTCAACATCGGCTCGCTCGCGCTGCCGCCGGTCAACCTGCCACCGGTGGCGAACTTCACCTGGAGTTGCCCCGGCCTGACGTGCACGCTGAATGCTTCGAGCTCGACCGATGACGGGACCATTGTGAGCTACGCCTGGAACCTCGGCCGCTTCCCCGACCCGACCGGCACCGGGATGATCCTCTCGGCGACCTACCCGCATGACGGCCAGCGGACCGTCACCCTCACCGTGACCGACAACGGCGGCCTGAGCAGCAGCATCACCAAGGTGATCACGGTCGGGGCACCGGTGGACACCCCGCCGATCGCCAACTTCACCACGACCTGCCTCTATCTGAGCTGCACCCTCAACGGCACCAGCTCCAGCGATGACGGCACCATCCAGCAGTATGCCTGGAGCCTGCCGGGGGGTGCCCCCACGAGCGCGACTGGCAGCACGACCTCGGTGAGCTACGCCACCGCCGGCACCAAGAGTGTCACGCTGACGGTCACCGACAACGCCGGACAGAGCAACAGCATCACCAAGAGCGTCACCGTGACGGCGCCGCCCCCGGTGGACACCCCGCCGGTGGCGAACTTCACCTGGAGTTGTCCTGTCCTCACCTGCACCTTCGACGCCTCGGGCTCGAGCGACGACGGCACCATCGTGAGCTACAACTGGAACCTCGGCCGCTTCCCCGACCCGACCGGCACCGGGAAAATCCTCGCCGCGACCTACGCGCACACCGGCGAGCGCACGGTGGCGCTCACCGTGACCGACAACACCGGCAAGAGCAGCAGCATCACCAAGACCGTCACGGTTGGTGGCACGCCACCGCCGGTGGACACCCCACCGGTGGCGGCGTTCAGCTGGAACTGCGTCAACCTCAGCTGCACCCTCACCGGCACCAGCTCCACCGATGACGGCACCATCCAGCAGTACAGCTGGAGCCTGCCGGGGGGGACGCCACCCAACGCCACCGGGGCGATGCCGTCGGTGAGCTACGCCACCGCTGGCACCAAAAGCGTGACGCTGACGGTGACCGACAACGCCGGACAGACCAACAGCGTCACCCAGAGCGTCACCGTGACGGCGCCACCTCCGGTGAACACCCCGCCGGTGGCCAACTTCACCTGGAGTTGCCCCACCCTCACCTGTACGCTCAATGCCTCGAGTTCGACCGACGATGGCACCATCGTGAGCTATAGCTGGAACCTGGGTCGATTCCCGAACCCAACCGGCAGCGGCGTGACCCTGTCAGTGACCTACCCCCACAACGGGACCCGCACAGTCACGCTCACTGTGACGGACAACGGCGGATTGACCAGCAGCATCACCAAAATCCTCACCGTCCCCTGATCTGGTGCGAACCTTGCTCTGAGGCTGAGCGTGCCCCACGCGGGGGCTCCGATGCCATCAGAAGGTCCGGGGAGTGCGCATGAAGACTGTAATTCTGGCTGGGGGGCTCGGAACCCGACTCTCTGAGGAGACCGCCGAGCGCCCCAAACCGATGGTCGAGATCGGGGGGCGCCCCATCCTCTGGCATATCATGTCGAGCTACGCCGCCCATGGCTATCGCGAGTTCGTCATCGCCTGTGGCTATCGGGGCGAGGTCATCAAGCAGTACTTCCACGACTACTCCGTCCATGCCGCCGACTGGCAGATCGACCTGGCCAGCGGCGAGCGGACGCAGCTCAATCAACAGGCCCCCGACTGGCGGATCCACGTGGTGGATACCGGGTTGGACACCCTGACCGGTGGTCGCCTCCGTCGGCTGCAGTCGACTTTGCAGGACAGCACGTTCATGGTCACCTACGGGGACGGGCTGAGCGACATCAACATCGGCGCCTTGGTGGCCTTTCACCGTGCCCACGGCAAACTGGCCACGGTCACTGCCGTCCACCCCCCGGCGCGCTTCGGCGCGATGGAGCTGGCCGGCGATCAGGTCGCCCGTTTCTCCGAAAAGCCCCAGACCGATGTTGGCTGGATCAACGGTGGATTCTTCGTCTTCGAGCCAGGGGTGCTGGACTATTTCGACGGCGACACCGTCTCGCTGGAACGTGAGCCCCTCGAGCAGCTCGCCGCGGCGGGCGAACTGATGGCCTACCGTCACGAAGGCTTCTGGCAGCCGATGGATACCCTCCGGGAAAAGCACCAGCTCGAGAGGCTGTGGCAGAGCGGGAACGCGCCGTGGGTGACCGCCCCGTGAACGATGCGCTGAGCGGCTGGTATCGCGGCCGCTGCGTCATGGTCACCGGGCACACCGGCTTCAAAGGGTCGTGGCTGATCGCCTGGCTCCGCGAGGCCGGTGCCATCGTGACGGGCTACGCATTGCCACCCGAGGGCGACCGCCCGGCGCTCTTCACCGATGCGGGCCTCGCCGATGGCATCACCTCGGTGCTCGCCGACCTCCGCGACGCCGAGCGGCTCACCGCCACCGTCGCGGCCGCTGCGCCGGAAGTGGTCTTCCACCTCGCCGCGCAATCGCTGGTGCGTCGCTCCTATCGCGAACCAGTCGCCACCTTTGCCACCAATGTCCTTGGCACGGCGCACCTGCTCGAGGCGGTGCGGGCGACCCCCTCGGTGCGCGCCGTCGTGGTGGTCACCAGTGACAAGTGCTACGAGAACGACGGCAGCGGCCGACCACTCAGCGAAGATGCGCCGATGGGCGGTCACGATCCGTACAGCGCCTCGAAGGGCTGCACCGAATTACTGACCGCCGCCTGGCGCCGTTCCTTTCTCGCCGAGCGTGGCGTCGCCGTGGCGACCGCGCGTGCCGGTAACGTGTTCGGGGGTGGCGACTGGGCCGAGGATCGGCTGGTGCCCGACCTGATGGCCGCGGCGGCGCGGGACGAGGTCGCCCTCCTGCGCCACCCGAACGCCGTGCGGCCCTGGCAGTAC
>JBBRGR010000068.1:0-8082 GCA_038223815.1 Gemmatimonadales bacterium | reverse complement strand
TCGCGCACGGGCACCGCGACGCGCGTGATCTGCACCAATGCGCCACCGGTGCTGCGACGGTGAATCTCGAACCTGTCCCCTGGCGTGAACCAGATCGCATCGGGACCGACCACCACCTGCGGCACCATGCCGAAGCCGATCTGCCGCGGGATCGCCATCGTCTGGCCCTGGAACGTGACACTCGACGAGTACATCTCCATCCCCGACATCACGAAGAGGGTGTCGTAGCGCGCCCCGCCCGGGATGAGGGCGACGATCGGCAGCGGCAACTGGTAGCTGTTCGCGTCGCCGCCCGAAGGAGGCGCGGCCTCGAAGCCATCCATGCGGTGGATCGAGGTGCCGTCGCCCAGGATCCCGACGATCGTCGGCGCGATCGGCAACTGGCCGGCCGAGGGATAGTCGCGGTCCCCACGCACGGAGCCGTCGGTCCCGAAGAGGATGCCTTTCCGTCGCATGACGTCGTAGGCCATGAGGGTATCGCCGCCGAGCGAGAGGACCTGCGCCGGCATGCGGTACTCGCCGGGTCCTTCGCCAGGGCGACCGAGCATGCCGACTTTCTTGCCGAGCGTATCGATGACGAGGATCTGCGGCGGCTGTCCCGCGACGACGACAATCCGCCCATCCGGAAGGAGTCGACCCACGGCGGCCGAGGAGGCCCCCATGATGCCGGCGGAGAGATCAATGGTGGTGTCGCCCTCTTCGCCGCCGACCGCATAGAGCGGGGCAGCCGAGAGCGCGATGACCGGGGCCGCCTCCCACGAGGCTGCCGAGTACTCCATGATGCGGACGCCAGCCGAGTCGGTGACCTTGGCTTCGACGGCGGCGGACTCGGTGCCGGATTGCTCGCTCCCGCAGGCAGCGAGCATGGCGAGGGCGAGGAGCAAAAGCGGATGGCGCATGGCGGCCTCTGGCACTGGTCGAGGGAAGACGGGCATGTCGGGCGCTGGGGAAACGTAAGCGGGTTCACCGCCGCACATGCCTGCCCTGAAACAAATGAAGGGTCAATGCCCGGCGCCGGCGAAGCCGGCGTGAGGTAGTGCGTTGTGCAGTTCAGGGGCGCACGGCGCGGTCGAGGGGCAGCCGTCAGTCTGACCTGTGCCATGCGGCCGCGCCCCGCGCGGTCGAGGGGCAGCCGCACACGCTGTTCCCTGTTCCCTGTTCACTGCTCGCCGTCATTTCCCCAATGCCGCCGGTCCCTTCCGACGCCCCACCGCCACGGCCAGCACCGCCAGGGCCAAGAGGTACGGCAGCGCCAGGAAGAGCTGATACGGCACCGCCGAGCCACTCGCCTGGAAGGTGAACTGCAGTGCGGTCGCCGCGCCGAAGAGGAGTGCCGCCATCGCGGCCCCGAGCGGATGCCAGCGGCCGAGCACCACGATGGCGATCGCGATGAAGCCGCGCCCCGCGGTCATCTTCTCGGTGAAGGTGCCGACTTGGGCGAGCACCAGCGATGCCCCGGCGAGTCCAGCGAAGGCACCACCAATCAAGGTGCCGATGGTGCGCACCCGCGCCACGCGCACCCCCATCGCACGCGCCGCACTGGGCGATTCTCCTGCCGCGCGCAGTTCCAGACCGAAGCGCGTATGGAAGAGGAGCCAGATGGTGACGGGAACCAACAGGTAGACAGCATAGCTGAAGAGCGACTGCGCAAAGAGCGCTGGGCCGAGGAGTGGGATCGCACTGAGCCCCGGGATCGGCACCGCCGCCATGGTCGGCACCGTGAGTCCGGCGCCGGCGTCGCCGAAGGCCAGCCGGGCGAGCAATCCGGTCAGGCCGATCATGCCGAGCGTGACGGCGGTGCCGGTGATGATCTGGTCCGCACGCGCGCCGATGGCCACCGCGGCGACGATCGCCGACGTGGCCACTCCGGCCAGGATCGCGACCACGACACCGCCAGCCACACCGAACGACACCGCGCCCACCGCCGCGGCGAGCGCCCCCGCGAGCATCGCGCCCTCGATGCCGAGGTTGAGGACGCCACCGCGTTCGCTCACCGTCTCGCCGAGCGCGGCCAGCGCCAGTGGCGTGGCGACGCGCACCGCGGCGGCGGCAAAGCCGGTGAGCAGTGCGAGTTCGATCACTGGTGTTCGCCGTGGTCTACACGCCGTCCCGCCACCACCATCGTCACGATCACCACCGCCTGCACCACCTGCACCGCGACCGCGGGGATCCCGGCGTCGCGCTGCATCGCGCCCGCTCCCGCCTCAAGGGCGCCGAAGAGAACCCCGGCGATCACCACACCGAGCGGCTGGAGCCGGCCGAGCAGCGCCACAGCAATGGCAGTGAAGCCGTAGCCCGGGGAGAGATTGAGGTAGAGCGCATAGGATACGCCGCTGACCTCGACCGCACCACCGAGCCCCGCAAGCGCCCCACTCGCCAGGAGCGCCACCGCGAGCAGTCGGCCGCTCCGGATCCCGCCGCTCACCTCGGCGGCCCGCGGCCCCGCCCCGACAGCGCGCAACGCGAAGCCCCAGCGCGTCTGGCGCAGCAACACCATCAATCCGACCGCCACCAGCACGGCCAGTACCAGCCCCAGGTGGAGCCGCGCCCCGGGGAGCAGCTTGGGCAGTTGGGCAGAGGCCGCGATCGCCGCGCTCTGCGGATAGATGTGGGTCGGCTCCTGCATCGGCCCGCTCACCGCCCAACTGACCGCCGCCTCGGCGACGAAGTTCAGCAACAGCGTCGAGATCACCTCGGTCACTCCGAAGCGCAGCTTCAGCAGGACCGGCAATGCCATCCAGGCGATCCCGCCGATCATCCCGCTGGCCAGCACGATCGGCAGCGCCGCTACCATCGGCAACCCGCCGACATGCGTCCCCGCCCAGGCCGCCGCCATCGCGCCGAGGGCGAACTGTCCCTCCATCCCGATATTGAGCGCCCCAGCCCGACTGCCGAGGGTGAAGGCGAGCCCCAAGAGAATCAACGGTGTGGCGCGCACCAGCGTCGCCGAGGTGATCGCGTACCACGAGCCGAAAGCACCGCGCCAGAGTGCACTGAGGGCGAGCGGCACATCGAAGCCGGCCATCAGCAGGAAGAGGGCGAGGAGCAGCAATCCCAGGCCGAAGGCCGCGGCGGTGAGCAGGGCATCGCGCATCGCGGTCCGACGCCCCGCGCTCACGTCGACCCGACCACGCCGAGCATGGCATCGCCCACCGCCTCACGGGAAATGGTGATCGGCATTTCGGTGAGGACGCCATTTGCCATGACCAGCAGGCGATTCGCCAACTCGAGCACTTCGTCGAGATCCGACGAATGGACAATCACGGCCGCGCCGCGCGCGGCCGCTGCGCGGAGACGCTCGTGGATCACAGCTGTTGCCTGCACGTCGAGGCCACGCGTCGGATCCTCGACCACGAGCACGCATGGTGCCCGCTCGAGTACCCGCGCGAAGATCAGCTTCTGCTGGTTCCCCCCGCTGAGCGACGCGGCCGGCGTGTCGGTGTCGCCGCCGCGCACATCAAAGGACTCGAGGAGCGCACTCGTCCGACTCCGGAGCGACGCCCAATCGAGCCACCACGGCGCGGCACGGTCGCCGAGGAGGAGATTCTCGGTCAGGGTCATCGTCGGGATGATCCCTTCGGTGGTCCGATCCTCCGGCACAAACGCGACCGGTCCGATGACCGCAAGCACGCCGCTGATCGGTGCGGCCTCGTCGAGTCCTGCGATCGCACGGAGCAGGGCGCGCTGGCCATTTCCCTCGATCGCGGCGACGCCGACGATCTCGCCCGCGCGAAACGCGAAGTCGAGCGGCACCCGCTCCACCACCAATCGCTCGGCGCGCACCACCACCTTGCCCGCCGCACGGACGGTCCGCTCGACGCGCGGCAGGTCCCCGCCGATCATCGCCCGGGAGAGCGAATCCGGCGTCTCGCCCGCGACCGGACCGGTAAAGGTCACCTTCCCGCGGCGGAGCACCGTCACCCGATCAGCCGCGGCGAAGACCTCGTCGAGCTTGTGGGTGATGAGCACCACCGCTCCACCCTTCGCCGCGAAGTCGCGCACCAGCTGCAGCAGCTCCGTCACTTCGCGCGGGGCAAGCACCGCGCTTGGCTCATCCAGCAAGAGGATCCGGGCATCCCCCGCCAACGCCTTCACGATCTCGAGCCGCTGGCGCAACTGCACCGAGAGCGTCTCCACCACCGCCGTGGCATCGAGTGGCAGACCCAGGCGCGCAATCACCTCGGCGGCGCGACACTCCGCCGCACGTCCCGTCTCCCGCCATCCCGCCGCCAGCGCGATGTTCTCGGCGACGGTGAAGGCGGAGATGGAGGAGAAATGCTGGGCCACGATCCCGACGCGGGTGGATATGGTCGCCGCACGCTGCGCCCCGACCACCCCAGCATCCGGCGCCAGCAGCCCAGCCGCGATCTTGATCAGCGTGCTCTTCCCCGCGCCGTTCTCGCCGAGCAGCGCATGCACCTCGCCATCGGCCACGTCGAACGAGACGTTGTCGAGGGCGCGGAGCGGGCCGAAGGATTTGGAGATTCGGGTGAGGGTGAGCATGGATGTCGCGATGATCGATGATTGATGATTGATGATCGATCATCGATGATCGATCATCGTCACAGTCCCGTCGGATGATGGTGAAACGCCCACGTCACACCGAATCGTTCCCCGAGCAATTGCCCGAGGGCCTTCACACCGACCGTCTCGGTGGCGTAGTGCCCGGCGTAGAGGACGTTGATCCCGAACTCGAGGGCGTCGAAGGTCGTGTGATGTGCGCCTTCGCCGGTGATATAGGTGTCGAGCCCTGCTGCCGCGGCCTGTTCGATCCGCCCCCCCGCACCGCCCGTGATGATGCCGACGCGCGTGGTCGTCTCCGGCCCGCCGGGAATCAGATGGACCTGGTCGCCGAGGAGTTCCGTGAGTCGCGCGACCAGTGCTTCACGCGACGAGATCAGGTGGCCCGACGCCCCGAAGGGAATCCCCTTGTAGGTGTCGAACGGGGTCGGATCGAGAATCCCCAGCAGCTTGGCGAGCACCGCGTTGTTGCCGACGTCCGGGTGCATGTCGAGCGGGATGTGCGCGCCATAGACGGCGATGTCATGATCGAGGAGCGCTTTCAGCCGGCGAAAGCGCCGACCCGTGACCGGCCGATTGCCATCCCAGAAGAGCCCATGATGCACCACGAGCAGCGTGCCTGCTGGCGACTCCGCGACGACCTTGTCGATGCTGCGCTGCGTGGCATCGACGGCCGCGACGATCGCGGTGACCTCGCCACTGTTCGCCACCTGCAGGCCATTGAGCGCGTTGGGCTCGTCCGGAATCTCGTGAATGCGGAGATAGTGATCCAGGAAGTCGACCACTTCCCCGAGGCCGGTTGTTCTCATGGTGCCTTCACTCCTGCGACGACGAGCGTCCCCGCGATGATGGAATCCCGTGCGGCCTGGACTCGATCGGCGAGCCCGGTCGGCCAGGCGGTGGCGAGTGCGGGATTGGTGACGAACGCGATCACGCCGCTCTTCAAGCCGAAGGACTCCACGCGCGGCGTGAAGCGATTCTCCTGCACCTCGCGCGCCACCAGCAGCAGCGCGCGCGGCAGGTCGAGCAGCGCCGATCCGATGACACGATCCGGCGCGAGTGCCGACTGATCGGCATTGGCCCCATAGACAGCGACGCCGGGCGATTCCTTCGCCGCGCCGAAGAGTCCGATTGCGGCAGCATCCGCATTGTGGTGCAGCTGATCGACGCCCAGTCGGATCATGGCGAGTGCGGCTTCCTTGCCGGCCGCGGCGTCGTCGAAGTTGCCGAGGTAGGTGAGACGCGTTTCGACATCGGGTCGCACTGATCGCGCACCCTGCACCCAGCCCTCATACCCGAGCGTGATCGGCGGCAACTCCATCCCGCCGACGAAGCCGAGCTTTCCGCTCTTGGTGAGGGTCCCCGCCACCATGCCGGCGAGATAGGTGGCCTCGTGAATCCGGAAGACGAGCGGGACCACGTTGCCGGCCACGTGCTGCCCACTGGTGATGACAAAGATCGTGTTCGGAAACTGTGTGGCCACGCGTTCCGCGGGGGCCTGGAATTCATAACCATGCCCGTAGACCACGGTGTAACCATCGGCGGCGTAGGAGCGGAGTGCCTCCTCCTGGTCGGCCGGGGTGCGCGCCTCGATGTGCGAGACCATCGCGCCGAGGGAATCCTTGATCTGCTGCAAACCGGCATAGGCCCCGGCATTCCATGCCGCGTCGGCGATCGACCCTGGGGTGACGAGGGCGACGCGCAGTCCGCCAGGATCCGCCGGTTGGCCGGTGGTACAGGCAGTGAGGAGGAACAGCAGGACGAGAGCATTGCGGCGCATGCCGGTCACCCAGGTGGTGGTGGCGCGTCAGGGATGCAGGATGTCGGTACTACCCCGCGGGATGCTGCGGGTTCGATCAGCCGTCGAAGGGTGCGCCGAGGATCATCTCGAGCAGCCGGGCGAGGTCGTCATTCGAATAGTAGGAGATCGCGAGGAGGCCTCGACCGCGCCGCTTGGCGGTCAGGCGCACGTCGGTGCCGAGGCGCTTGCGGAGGGCATCCTCGACGCGACGCGCATCGGCGGAGGGGGACTTCGGCGCGGCGGGCTTCTTCATCATCTTCCCGCGTGCCTTTTCCGGGGCCTCCCCCCGGACCACCGCTTCGACCTCGCGCACCGTCCACCCCTTGGCCACGGTCTGCTGCGCGAGCTTCGAGATCTCGCGCGGATCCTCGAGAGCAAGCAGGGCGCGGGCGTGGCCTTCCGTCAGGTGTTTCCCCGAGAGGAGTTCCTGCACGTCGACCGGCAGCTTGAGCAGCCGCAGCGTGTTGGCGATGGTCGAGCGGTCCTTGCCGACGAGGCGGGCGACTTCCGCCTGCGGCAACGTGAACTCCTGCATCAGGCGCTGGTACCCGGCGGCTTCGTCGAGCGCCGAGAGGTCGTCGCGCTGCAGGTTCTCGATCAACGCGAGGGTGAGGGCGGTGCGGTCATCGAACGCCCGCACGACGGCCGCGACCTTGGCCCAGCCGAGGCGCTGCACGGCGCGCCAGCGACGCTCACCGGCGATCAGCTCGTAGCGATTGCCGACCGGCCGCACGACGATCGGTTGCAACAATCCCGATGCTTCGATCGACGACGTCAGCTCGGCGAGGGCATCCTCGTCGAAGGTGCGTCGGGGCTGGTAGGGGTTCGCGGAGATCGCGCCGACGGCGATTTCGCGTAGTGCCCCACTCTGCTCCACCTGTTCGCGCGAGATCGGACCGAGCAACGACTCGAGCCCGCGACCCAACCGCTTGGTCTCGCTCATGATGCCCCCGCCTTGCTGCGCCCGCGGGTGAGTCCCTCGGTGCGCTTCATCAACTCCTGCGCGACCGCGAGATAGCTCTTGGCGCCGATCGACTGGATGTCATAGAGGAGGATCGGCTTGCCGAATGACGGCGCTTCCGCGAGCCGGACGTTCCGCGGGATGACGGTGCGGAAGACCTTCGGGCCGAAGTATTCCTTGGCCTCGGTGACTACTTGGCGCGAGAGGTTGAGGCGATTGTCGAACATGGTGAGCAGGACGCCTTCGATCTGGAAATTCGGATTGAAGTTCTGTTGTACGACGCGGATCGTGTTGAGTAGCTGAGAGATACCCTCCAACGCATAGTATTCGCATTGGATGGGAATGATGACGGCGTCCGCTGCGGTGAGGACGTTGAGCGTGACCAGGCCGAGCGACGGGGGACAGTCGATGAGGATGTACTCATAGTCGCCCTGCACCGCGTCAATCATCCCGCGGAGGATCGTCTCGCGTTCTGGCTTGCCGATCAACTCGAGTTCCGCGCCGACGAGATCTTGAGTGGCCGGGAGGACGTGGAGGAAGGGGAGCTGCGGGTCCTGCCGCACTACATCTTGAATCGCAACTCCATCGATCAGAACATCATACAGCGACCTGGACACTCCTTCCTTCTCGATCCCGACGCCCGAGGTGGCGTTCCCTTGGGGGTCGGCGTCAATGAGCAGGGTCTTCCGTTCCGCGATCGCGAGGGAGGCGGCGAGGTTGACGGCCGTCGTGGTCTTGCCGACGCCCCCTTTCTGGTTGGCGATCGCGATGGTACGGGCCATGGGAAATCCGGTCAGAG
>JBBRGR010000067.1:0-8098 GCA_038223815.1 Gemmatimonadales bacterium | reverse complement strand
CGCGGCCAGGTCCGTCCACTGGCGGAGCGGTCCCGCGAAGAGGGACATGGCGATGGAGAGCGCGAGCATCACGGCGGCCGCCGCGCCGACCACGCTGGCGCCGGGCGCGGGACGCGTCGTTGCGGCCACGACCGGTGCCTTGAGAAAGACGGCATTGCCAGCCCGGGTGACCGCGAGCAGCGTAAGGAGGGAGCCGCCGAGCAGGAGTCCGATGGACCATCCCGCGCCGGGGGTCGGTGCCACGGCCTGCAGCACGCTCAGCTTGCCGAGGAAACCGGAGAGCGGCGGCATGCCGGTGACCACCATCGCCACGCCGAGGAAGAGCAGCATCGCCGGCCCCCGACTGCTGATTGCTGGGGACACATCGAGACGATCCTCGGCCGAGCCGCGCAGCCGGCCAAGATAGGCCGCGACGAGGAAGATCGCGGCGGCGGCGATGGTGCTGTGCACGACATAGAAGAGCGTGGCCGAGAGCGCGACCACGCCGCCCGCCGAGAGCCCCAGCAGTGCCGTCGCCACCGAGCCGATGACCAGCGCACCCGCGAGTTGGCGCATGGTGCGCGACGCGAGCGCGAGCAGCGCACTCACCACGATCGAGCCGAGCGCGAGCACGCGGAGCACGTCCCCCACGCCCGCGAGCTCGGCCACGTCACTCGGGAACCACGGCGCGAAGACCCGCGCGAGGGCGTACACGCCGACCTTGGTCAGCAGCGCAAAGAGCGTGATGGCCATTGGCCCACTCACGCCGTAGGCATTCGGCAACCAGAGGCCGACCGGCAGCAGCGCGGCCTTGAGCGCGAACACCAGCGCAACGAGCCAGGCACCGGTGTAGGCCATCGCCGCAGCATCGGGTGCCAGGACCTGCAGGCGCCCCGCCAGATCCACCAGGTTGAGGCTCCCCGTGGCGCCGTAGAGCAGCCCGATCCCGAGCAGGAAGACGGCAGAGCCGGTGAGGTTGATGACCGTGTAGATGAGTCCCGCGCGTGGCGCACGAGGGTGGCCATGGACCAGGAGCGCATAGCTGCTGATCAGCAGGATCTCGAAACAGACGAAGAGGTTGAACAGATCGCCAGCCAGGAAGGAGCCGTTGATTCCTGCAATCTGGAATTGCGCCAGCGCCAGCGCGTAGCGATTGCGTCCATCCTCGATACCGACCCCGGGGATCAGGGCGACCACGGCAATCACCGATGAGAGCATCACCATCAGAGCGCTCATCCGGTCGAGCCAGAGCGTGATGCCGAACGGCCAGGGCCAGGCACCCACCTGGTACTGCACCGTCCCGGCGGCCGCCTGGTGCAGCAATCCCACCCCGACCGCGAGCCCCGTCAGCGTGGAGAGCACGGCGACCATCCGGCGCGCCGCTGGGCGCTCCGTCAGCAGCATCAGGAAAGCACCCGTCAGCAGCGGCAACACGAACGGCAGCAGGATCAGATGGGTCACGATCCGACCTCGCCGCCGGCATCACCCCGTGATCCGTCCACGCCGTCCGGTTCGATCCGCAGGCAGAGTGCGATCAGCCATGCCGTCATGCCGAATCCGATGACGATCGCCGTGAGCACCAGTCCCTGCGGCAGCGGATCCGCGAGGTCGAGCGGATTCGTGCGGCCGTCGAGGATCGGCGGCGCGCCGACCCGATAGCCCCCCGATGCGAGCAGGAAGAGATTCACGGCGTAGCTGAGCAGCGTGAGGCCGAGCACGACCCGGAATCGGTCGGCGCGGAGCAGGAGGTAGGTCCCCGACGCGGTCAACAGCCCGATCATGAGCGCAAAGCTGAAGGCCATCCTCAGCCCTCCCGCTCGGCATGATAGCGGTCATCCATCGGGATCCGACCGATCGTCGGCAGCATGGCCATCACCGCGGTGACCACGACCACCAGCACGCCCAGATCGAAGAGCATCACCGAGGAGAGATGGACCTCGCCGACGATCGGGACCGTGAGATGCAGACTCCCCGACGTGAGAAAGGGCGTGCCCAGCACGATCGAGCCCATGCCGGGGAGCGCCGCGAGGAGGACACCGATCGCGAGCCACCGCACCATGCTGGCCGGGCGACGCACCGGATCCCCGGTCGGGCTGCGCACCTGATAGACAAAGATGAGGCCCACCGCCGCCGTAAGCCCCGCGATGAAGCCGCCGCCCGGCGCGTTGTGCCCACGCAGGAAGAGGAAGGCCGCGGTGACGAGGGCGAGGTTCAGCAGCACCGTGCCGACCGTCTGGAGCAGCAATGGCGTGTTGGGGATGAGATGATGTGGGGCACGCCGGCGGCTGAGGTTGTCCAGCAGCCCGAGCACGCCGATCGCGGCGATGGCCAGCACGGTGACTTCGCCGAAGGTATCGAAGCCGCGGAAATCGACCAGAATCACGTTGACGACATTGGCGCCATCCGCCAGGGTCCGCGAGTGCTGGAGGAAGTAGCGCGCAATACTCGGCGTCTCGGTCGAGAGCAGGAGCCAGGAGCCGAGCATGGCAAATGCCCCGAAGCCCAGGGCCAGCGTCAGATCGAGCGCGCGTCCCGGCAGGCGACGCCGATCAGCCGGTGGATCCCCGAAATGCGGCAGCGCGACGAGCAGCAACAGGATCGCCACCAACTCCACCAGCAGTTGCGTCAGCGCGAGATCGGGGGCAGAGACCCAGGCGAAGCTGAGTGTCACGACCAGCCCCGCGACGCCAAGCACGATGATCGCCGTGAGCGGCTGTCCGCTGGTGCGTACCACGCCGATGACCGCGACCAGCACCCCGAAGAGCAGCGCCACCGGGACCGGGCCGGGAGGCGAGGCATCCAGCGCATGCCAAGGCACATGGGGCACGAGCAGGACGGCCGGGATTGCCAGCACGAGCAGCAGGAACCAGCGCACATGGATGTGCAAGGCGCTCGGGCGCAGTGCGGTCGCCAGAAGCCGGGATGCTCCCACCACGCGTCCCTGCAGCGCATCGAAGAAGGCACGTCCCGGGGACCGATTGGCGCCATCCGCCGCGAGTCGGAAGAGCGGAGCCCGGACGGCGAACAGCACCCCACCCCCAGCCAACGCGAGGGCGCTCATCAACAGCGGCGTGTTGAAGCCATGCCAGATCGCGAGGGTGTAGGCCGCCACGCGCCCCTGCACCATCGCCTCGGTCGCGGCGTGGATGAGGTCGCCCACCAGCAGCGCCGGCGCGACGCCGATCCCGATGCACAAAAGCACCAACAGCTCCACCGGAACGCGCATCCACCGCGGTGGTTCATGCGGCATGCGATCGAGCTGCGTGGTCACCGGCCCGAAGAAGACGTCATGGATGAAGCGCGCGGAGTAGGCGACCGAGAAGATCGCCCCGAGCGTCGCGGCCGCCGGGAGGAACCAGGGCGCGCCGAACAGCACCTGCGCGTCCAACGCCTCCGCGAAGAACATCTCCTTGCTCAGGAAGCCATTGAGCAATGGCACGCCCGCCATCGCGGCGGAGGCGACTATTGCCAGCGTCGCCGTGATCGGCATCGCGCGCCGCAAACCCCCGAGGCGGCGCAGGTCGCGCGTGCCGGTCTCGTGATCGATGATTCCTGCGGCCATGAAAAGCGACGCCTTGAACACGGCATGATTGACGAGGTGGAAGAGCGCCGCGGCCGGGGAAGCGGAGGTGCTCAGCCCGAGGAGCATCGTGATCAGGCCGAGGTGACTGATGGTCGAGTAGGCGAGGAGCCCCTTGAGATCATGCTGAAAGAGCGCCACAACGGCGCCGAAGACCATCGTCACGAGGCCCACGGTTGTGACCACGACGAACCACTCCGACGTGCCTGAGAGGATCGGATACAGTCGAGCCAGCAGGAAGAGCCCGGCCTTCACCATCGTGGCGGAGTGCAGGTAGGCCGAGACCGGCGTGGGCGCCGACATTGCGTGCGGCAACCAGAAGTGGAACGGCATCTGCGCCGACTTCGTGAACGCGCCGAGTAGCACCAGTCCGAGGATCACCGGGTACTGGGGGCTGCGTCGAATCAGATCGCCATGCGCGAGCACGGCGGTCAACTCGTAGCTGCCGACCAGTTGTCCGATCAGGACCACCCCGGCCAGGAGGGCGAGGCCGCCGAGGCCGGTGATGACCAACGCCATCCGGGCACCGTGTCGCGCGGCGGCCTGGTGCTGCGAGAATGAGATCAGCAGAAACGAGGTGATGCTGGTCAGTTCCCAGAACACCACCAGCAGCAGGAGATTCTCGCTGAGGGCGATGCCGAGCATGGCGCCCATGAAGGCGAGCAGGGGGCCGAAGAATCGTCCGGTGCGCTGCTCGGGCGCGAGGTAGTACTTGGCGTAGACGACCACCAGCAACCCGATGCCCAGGATGAGCAGCGCCATGAGGTAGCCGAGGGCATCGAGTCGGAGGGAGAAGGTGAGTCCGAGCGAGGGCACCCATGGCACCTGCCAGACGAAGCTCAGCCCATCCCAGACGATCCCGGGCCCGTAGGGGAGGAGAAGCGCGAGGCCGAGGAGGGTGATGGCGCCCGCGGTGACCGACGGATCAATGCGCCACGACCGCAGCAGCGGTCCCGGCAGCATCGATCCGAACAGGGCCAGCATGGGCAACCAGACCCAGAACATGGCGCGCTCCAACGCAGGGGGTCGGCAGTACCCGCCGTGACCGCCTTCCCGCGAGGGGGAGCGCCGTCATGCAGGTCAGGCAGATGAGGCCCGCACGTCGAGAAACGGTGACGCGGGGCGGGACCGGCGGAATGTAATTGGCCCCGGGGGCTGGATCGGAGCGCGGCCTGACGGCAGGTCGGCATGCACAACGGGCCCACCGAGGTGGGCCCGCCTGAAGCTCCCGAGACAGGACTCGAACCTGTGACCCGCTGATTAACAGTCAGCTGCTCTACCAACTGAGCTACTCGGGAAAATGTCCATCTGCGCCAATATAAAGGACTTAGCCCACTGGCGTGCTGTCAGGAGCGGTCAGGAACGGCCGCTGAATGGCGGCTAGTCCCACAATCTGCCCCACAACAGGATACGAACCTAATTCTCCTCCCGTGCACGACAAGTCCCCGAGGCCCCAGGCCGGGCGTCGCGGGGACAGCCACCAAGGCGGCGGGCGGCCGAGCATCGGGGCGATCTCGGCGTGGACAGCCCGCGCGACGCGGGCGCAGGCCAGTTGACACCGACGTGTGGCGCCCGCCGACCTGGTACGGAGGGCCGCGGCTGTTACGGCCGGACGGTGTAGAGCTCGGCGCTGGTCGGATAGGTGAATAGGAAGCCTGTCTCGCTACCGTCCCCCCTGAACGTGAAACCGCCGGTGATCAGCACGCGGCCATCTTGGAGCAGCGTCGCCCGGTGCGATTCGCGCGGGAACTTCATCGCGCCGACGGCCGTCCACGCGATCCCATCCACGTCGTACACCTCGGCGGCGGCCACACTGTACATTTCGCAATTCGGGCACGGGCTGTAGGAATCGCCGCCGACAATGAGCACCTTGCCGCTCCCGAGCCGTGTGGCTGTGTGCCGAGTCCTCGGGATCGGCATGTTCATCGTGGCGCGGAATACTCCCGCCACCGGATCGTACAGCTCGGCGCCCGCGATGGCAGTGATGTTCTCAGTCTCACCGCCGGTGAGCAATACGTTGCCGTTCAGCAGCAGGGTGGCCGTTCGAAAGGATTCGATGTAGCTCGCCAGCATCGCGCCCGTCGCGGCGAAGGTGCCTGTCGCGGGGTCGTAGACTTCGGCGAGCGGCGTCGACGCAATCAGCACCCTGCCGTTGCTCAGCAGGGTCGCCGGAATGCCGATCAGGCCATAGGCGGCGTTGACATCGGCGTATGGACCGGCGTAGCGGTACAGTCCGGTCACCGGACTGTACCGCTCCGCTCGAGCGTCACGACCGGCTCCACCGATGATGGTGCGTCCGCCGGTTAACAGGACCTCGCCACTGGAGAGCAGCGTGCCCTCCTGGGAGTGTTGCGCATCCAGCAAGTCGCCGGTTGGCTCGAATCTGTTTGTTGCCGGATCGAAGAGATCGGCGCCGCTCAAGAGGGTACCAGTAGCATTGCTCCCGCCAGTGATGAGCACCCGGCCGTCGGCCAGTAGCGTGGCCGAGTGGAAGGCGCGCGCATGCGTCATGGTGTTCGCGGTCGGTGTGAAACTGCCTGTTGCCGGATTGTACAGCTCTGCGGAGGCGAGCGCGGTGTTCAAGCATTCGGCACTGCACCCTCCGACAACCAGCACTCGGCCGTCGGATCGATCGGCTCGCTGAACACCACCACCATGCGCGCGTTGAGCGGTACGTCGCGCTTGTCCGGGGGCGGGACCGTGCGGACGATCACCGGCGGCTTCTGCGCGGGGATCGTGAACCGGAAGACCTCGGGGGCGGAGGCGGCAGCGGCGCTGCCGCGACCAGCAAGGCGAGATAGCGACGAAGTGTCTTGACGGTCATGGCGTGCCTCGGTCTGGTGATGATGTTCGTGATACGACGATTCGCCGCCCGATTGCTCAATCGCCTCGGGACCGTCCGCCGATGGCCTCGAATCCAGCCCAGTAGTACGGATGGGCGGTGGATGGCACGGCCAGCATCGCCCGCTGGGCCCCAGCCAGTGCGTCCCGCGGATCGGCCCCCGGGATGTACCGGGTGTAGAACTGGACCATGAGGGTCGCGGTGGCCTGATCCTGCACCGGCCACAGGCTCGCGACCACACTCCGGGCGCCGGCCGTCAGAAACGCGCGCGAGAGGCCGACCCAGTCGTCCCCCGCCGGCACGTCACCGAGGGACCCCGAGGCGAGGGCGGTTTGGCAGGCCGAGAGCACTACCAGGTCGGCCACGAGCCTGAGACCGAACACTTCGTGGACGTCGAGGCGCCCGTCGTGCAGGCGATCCTCCGCCAGATCGACGAACGAGAACAGCGGGTTCTGCTTGTTCAGCACACCGTACGTCGCGAGATGAATAACGCGGCGCGTCGGGGCGGCGCGACGGAACGCCGTCTCGCTCGCCGCCGACCCCGTCAGCACCCGAGTGCTGGCACCACCGCGGTGTGCGATCGCTGCGAGTTCCTGGCGTGACCCGGGGAGCTGCTCGAGTCGTGGTCCCATCGCCAGGATCCCGGTGCCGCGACCAGGTGGAGCACTGCGCACGCCAGCCCAGACCGACGCGGAGGGTGGCACCGACAGGACGTAGCGCTGGACCAGCAAGGTCGGCGACGCCCCGTCGTCGAGCAGGGCCGCAAAGGGCAGGTAGTGCAGCTCGGCGTGCGGAATGATCACGAGCTTGGTCTTGCCCTCAAGCAGGCCCGTCGCACGGATTGGGCTGATCAGTTCGCGATGCAGCTGGCGCATTGGGGCCCGCCATGCCGAGTCGGCGGCACCGCCCCGGGGCGTCAGCGCGCCCAGCGCGAAGCTCACGCGTTGCGCCAGGGCTCGGTGCCCGACCGGCAGTCCCACGGTGACCAGCGTGTCCCGCGTGATGACGTACACGACGACGGCGCTGTCGGTGAGCAGGGACTCCAGCATCACTTCGTCGTGGTCCAGCGTTCTGGCGATCGACCGCCAGGAGACCGGGGGCACGCCGGTGATCAGCGCCGCATGGCGTGGTGCGCGCTCGCGGATCTCCAGCTGCAGGTCGGCATACGCCGCCTGTGCGGCGAGCAGCGCCGATCGTGTGGTGGCGTCGACCTGGCGAACGTCCGGTCCGCGGATGCGCTGCCAGTCGGGAGAGTTCGCCTGGACCGTGCGCGACAGCTCGCCGATGCGACGGCGCAGATCCTGTTCCTTCGCGACCACATCGGCGGCTGTATCGCGCGGTGCCTCCACGCGGCCCATCGCCAGGAGTTCGACCATCTCCCGGGCCCGCAGGGCCTCGCTGGCCGCGAACGATTCGGCAGGGCGCCCCCGACGCCTCTCGATCAGGGCAAGTCGTTGATACACCGTCCACTTGTCCGCGCGCATGGCGGAGCGTCGTTCGGGAAGTCGAAGCGAGGCGCCGATCTGCTCGATGTCGCGAATGCTGAGTCGCAGCGCGCTTGCCGCGTCCGCGAAGCGCCCCTGCCTGGCATACAGGTCGGCCTGCCCGGCATGAATGCGCCAGCTGACATCGGGGACCGATCGCCCCGCGAGCCGCACCCCGGCGAGACGGAACAGGGAATCTGCGGTCGTCACCCG
>JBBRGR010000066.1:0-8111 GCA_038223815.1 Gemmatimonadales bacterium | reverse complement strand
GCGAGCGCAGTACCGTCACCAAAGAACCGTGCCGCAGCCTCAGGGTGCACCATCAGATCGAGGACGCCCACCACACTCGTATCCGGGGCGAGTCGGACCGTCTCGCGGCGGTAGCCATCGCGGAACGTGCTCCATTGCGGGGCGCTCACCAACGTCGCGACCGCCCAGGCACCGCGTGCAGCGGCCGTGCGCTGTTGCTCCCCCGGGGCGAGCGCGACACCGGTCGCCGCCTGCGGCACGCCGGCCAGCACCACCACGACCTTCCCCCGCACGTCCACGCCCTTGTAATCGTCCCATCGGCCATCCGCCGTCACGATGCCGTGGCCGACGAACACCACGTCCCCGGCATCGAGCCGACGCGGACCATCCACGCCGCGCGTCGTGAGCAGCAGTTCCTCCGGTCCGAAGAGTGACCGGGTGGTGCTGTCCTGCCAGCGGCGGACCGTCCCGTCCGGCGTCGCGCCGAGGAGCGGCACCGACTGGAACCACTCGCCCCCAGCACCGCCTGCCGACAACCCCGCGCCCTGCATCGCATCGCGGACGTAGCGCGTGGCGAGCGTATCCCCGCGCGTCCCGGGCTGGCGCCCTTCATAGGCATCAGCGGCAAGGGTCACCAGATGGGACCGGATGCGATCGGCCGAGGCGCCCTGCTCCGGAGCACCGCGCAACACCGTGCGCACGCTGTCGAGCGAGCCATCGTTCGGCGCCGGCCGCACACCGAGGAGGTGTGCCATCAGCTCATACACATGGATGTTCCGGAATGGGGCCACGGTCACCCCCTGTCGGAAGGCCGGGCCAGCCGCCACGAAGAGCGCCCCCATGTCGCGCGCTTCCGGATCCCACCCATGACTTGCCCCGCCGCGCCACGCCGCGACCCGCGACCGCGACGTGATGCTCCACCCCGGCTCGGCCACGAGCACAAGCGGGGTGATCCGCGGATGCGTGTTGAAGTGGAAGCGGGCGGGTACCTCGCCTTTGCGGTAGACCTTCAACTGCGGATGCGCCTTGACGAGCGCGGCGTACACTGCCGCGTCCTTGCCAGGCTTCGGGCGCACCGCGCCGACGGGTGTCCAATCCACCACGTCCACATCGGCAAGATCGATGTAGTCGTCGAGCACGATCAACCGCTCCTTCGGCGTCTCGATCATGCCATGATCGCTCACCACGATCACGTGCACCGATTCGCTCAGGCCGCGGGCCGCGAGCCCATCCATCAGGCGCCCGATCATCGAGTCCACCCGCGCAATGGCCGAATCCGTCGCTGGCGCATCCGGGCCGAAATCATGCCCAGCATGGTCCACATCACTGAAGTAGAGGGTCACCACCGAGGGCGCCTGACCCTTCGGGAGCGAGAGCCAGGTCAGCACCGAGTCCACCCGCGGCGCATTGGGTGCAGCATCGTTGAAGGGCATCCAGCGCCAGGGGTGCGCACCGCCGATCGCCGCCTCGGAGCCCGGCCAGTAGTACGACGCGGCGCGCTTCCCCTGCCGCTGGACCGTACGCCAGATCGGCTCGCCGCCCCACCAGCGCGCGTCACGCTGCGCGATCGTATCCGAGAGACGGAAGGCGCCGAGGCGTGCGTCCCGCATGTTGTTGGCAACGATCCCGTGATTGCCCGGGTAGAGCCCGGTGACGATCGTGTAGTGATTGGGAAAGGTCTTGGTGGGAAACGACGCGGTCATCCACTGCGCGCGCACGCCGCGACGTGCCAACCGCTGCAGGTTGGGGGCGACCGCGCGGTCCAGGTAGTCCCAGCGGAAGCCATCGAGTGAGACCAGAATCACCGTCCCACCGCCCGAGGCCGCGCTCGGTGACGTCCGGAGAGAGGGACCGGTGGAGCACGCGGTCAGGAGGCACAGGGTTCCGGCAAGGAAAAGGCGCATCCCGGAGGATGCCACCGGAATGCACCCCCCACAAGAGGTGGTATCATTCGCGATGCAACGGCTCGTCCTCGGCGGTCTCGGTCACAGCCATCTCTTCGTTCTGGAGGCCGTCCGCCAGGGGAGGCTGCCGCCCTGCGAAGTCGTCGTCTGTACCGGGGAGCCGGAGCACAGCTACAGCGGGATGGTACCGGGCTGGATTGGGGGCGACTACCGCCGCGATGAGCTGATCCTTTCGGTGGCTGACCAGGTCGCGCGCGCCGGGGGCAGACTCGTTCCGCATCATGTGGTGGGGCTGGATCGGGCGCAGCGCGAGGTGATCCTCGCAGACGGCGCACGCCAGCAATACGACATGTGCTCGATTGCCACGGGATCTGTCCCGACCGGCCTCGACCTCCCCGGCGTCCGCGCGCATGCCATCCCGCTCAAACCGTTGGGGCGGGCGGCGGAGATCATTGCGGCCATTGATCGACGCGCGCTGGTGGGCAGCGGGCATGTTGCCGTCGTCGGGGCAGGCGCGGCAGGCGTCGAGGTCGCCTTCAACATCGCACGCCGGCTCCGGTGCACCACGGGCGGGCGCGGCGTCCACGTGACGCTCCTCAGCAATGAGGCGCGCCCGGTGCCTGAACGTGGCGAGGCGACGATGCGTCGCGTCGAGCGCGCCCTCGCACGCCATCGGATCACCTTTCGTGGCAGCGTCCTCGTGAACGGCGTGTCGGCAACGGAGCTCACCGTGGCCGGGAGCAGTCTCCCGAGCGATTGCACCGTGTGGGCGACCGGCGCGACGGCCCCGGAGTGGCTTGCGGAGACTGGCCTCCCGACTGACGAGCGCGGCTTCCTGCTCGTGAATCCGGCGCTCCAGAGTATGGGGGACGCGGCGGTCTTCGCGGCAGGCGACGCGGCCACGCTGACCGATGCGCGGGACACTCCGAAAGCCGGCGTCTATGCGGTGCGCATGGGACCCCGCCTCGCAGGGTCGCTCGCGAAGCGGTTGCGCGGAGTGGCAGTCGAGAGCACGTGGCGCCCGCAACGCCGCTTTCTCGCCCTCCTGAGCACTGGCGATGAGCGTGCCATTGCGAGCTGGGGGCCGTTCGCCGCCGAGGGACGCTGGGCGATGACCCTCAAGGACTGGATCGACCGACGCTTCCTTGCGCGCTTCAGGGTGGGGCGCTGACCGACTCGACCCAGATGCTGCCACGCGCACCGAAGGCCAGCGTGACCGCGAGCGTCTCGACGCAGTCCCAGCGGTCAGTGCGCCGGAGAGGTCGCAGCTGCGCGGCCTGAGCGCGATCAAGCCCGAGTTGGGACGGGAGCAGTCGCAGAACCTGCACACCGACCGCCGACGTGCGTTGCGGCGGCGTGGTCGAATCATTCGCTGGTGGCACCTCGGACCAGATCCGGTCGATCGCCACCAACCCCTGTACCACGAGTTCCCCAGACACGGCCGTTGGGCGCGCCACGTGCGCACCGACCACCCGATAGCGGTACCCGGAGTCGGTCGACTGGCGGAGCGTGAGCCACGCGCGCCGCGGCGCAGGCCAGGCGCCCCCGGTCCAGAGCGAGTCGCCGAGGGCCGTGAGATCGTCGGGGTCGAAGCCGAGCGCCACGAGCGTCGCCCGCGGGATCACATGGCCCCACCCGCCGACCGGTGTTTCAAGCGGAAGCAGGAGCATCGGCACCTCGCCGTCGCGCCACCCCCCGGCGAGGTGTTGGCCACAGACCGCGACCGTGGCGCGGCCGACCGGGGCCGCTCGCTCGCGCATCGCAGGGCCAACGGCCACCACATTGGCGACCAGGACCACGGCGACCGCCATCGCGGTGGGTTTCATGCGTTCCTCCGTCCGGCCAGCCGTAACCGCCGGAGCAACAACAGGGTTCCGAATGCCAAGGCGCCAACAAGCAGGAAGAAGGCCCATTTCGGAATTACGTCCCAGAACCAGTCCACCGCGCGGAGAAACAGGAGCATCCCCATGCCGACGGTCCCGGCGCGCACCAACTCGTTCTGGTCGCGCCGCAGCCCGTGCCAGATCAGCAGCGCAAAGGTGAGTACCCCGAGAAACTGATAGCCGCCTTCGATGAGCGACTTGCTCCGCCCGTCAAAGACCGACAGGCTGTCCGATTGCCCGAGCAGGAGGAGCGCAAAGACCAGCGCCATGGCCCCGGCCGCGCGGTACGTCACCGCAAACAACGGCGGGCCGCGATGGAGGAAGCGTGGCAACGCGATCGCCACCGCGCCGAGCATCATCAGCGGCTCGAACTGTCCGAAGACCCCGTCCCACCAACGCCCCTGCGGCAGCGCGGCAAGCGACCACAGCCAGCCACCCAGGGCGCCGATCCCAGCCAACAGCGGAAGCACGAGCCCGTGTCCGTAGGCGAGCACCATGGCGAAGAGCCCGACCGCGAGCAGCGCGTGCCGCGAATCGGGCAAGTCATACAGCACCCCGAGGGCCGCCAGATTGACGGCGAACGCAATCGTGGCCACGGTCGCCACGATCGCGGCAACGTAGCCGCTTCGCTCGCGCGCTCCGGCCACCGACGTCCCGATGGCAAGCAGGACGGGAGGGACGCTCACCAGCGCAAGCCGCGCCGGCCGATCGAGGTCATTCCACAGCGCGGCGACGAAAAAGCCCCACGCCGCCGACAGCGCGGCAGCGCCAAGGACCGTCGCAATCCGCATCCCGGCGGAGAGTCGCGCTTCGCCCTGCGTCAGATCGAGTTCGACCGTCGCGGAAAGTTGCGCCAGCGTCGCGTCGTGATGCGCGCGAATCCGCTCCTGCACTGCGGGGTCAAGCGTGGCCACCCCCTCAGCCGCGAGCCGCGCGAGTTCCGCGCGGAAGGCCGCAATCTGGTCCGCGCGGTGCTGCGCAGGTGTCGGCGCCATCCGCTCAGTCTCCGAAGCGCCAACGACTGGTGTGCGTGCGCGCCAGCGGCCGCTCAGGCATCAGTTGCGCGCGCACCATCTCGATCGGCATCGGTCCCGCCTCGAGCACGGCGTCATGGAACTGGCGGTCGGTCATCCGCTTGGATCCCACGAGATCGCGGTGAAGCGCGCGCAGCTGCATCCCGCCGAGCAGGTAGCCGGCCTGATACAGGGGCGAGTAGCTGCCATTGAAGGAACGCCGGACCTCGCCCGTCGCACTCGACCGCTCATGCCCCACCGCGTCCACCAGGAAGTCGATGCACTGCAGCGGCGTCCACTCGCCGAGGTGGAACCTCAGCGAGAAGATGATCCGCGCGGCCCGGTGCATCCGCCAGAAAAGCATCCCCATCCGGTTCTCCGGCGTGACCGCGAACTTGCGCTCCCAGAGATACAGCTCCCACCAGAGCGCCCACCCCTCGCTGTAGAACGGCGTGGAGAAGCTCCCGCGACTGGCCCCGTTCCGCGACGCCGCAAAGCCTTGCAGATGGTGGCCCGGGATCAGCTCGTGCTGCACTGTGGCGCGCGACGCGTGCAGGTTGTTGGCCCGCAGCGTCATCAGCTTTTCCTCGTCCGTCATGCCGTCGGTCGGGGAGGATACCTGGATCACCTCACCGCCGAGAAAAAAAGGTGAGATCTTCTGCTGGGCGGCCGACATCATTTCCATGCGCCAGACTTCCTTGGCGAGCGGCGGCACGGTCACCAGGTCGTTCTGCTCCACGTAGCGGATGGCCTCGAGCGCCAGGTCGCGCACCGCGATCGTCTGCATCCCGACCGGCGCGAAGTCGTCCTTGGTCTGCTCGGCCGCCTTCTTCCAGTCATCACCGAATCCCATGCTGCGCGAGGTCGCCTTCGCCTCCCCAAGCAGATAGGCATACTCCGTCTCGGCAATCACGATCAACTCCGCCGGCGTGTAGGCAATCATTTCGGCACGGAGATCCGCCGCGAGACCGACTGCACCAATCGGGTCCCCCACGATCGGCTCGTCCTGCCCCTCGCGCACCCCCACCAGCTGCTCGCGCAGGAAACGCCGCCACGACTCCAGCGCCGCGTCGAAGCGCTTGGCCGGCTCGCCGACCCACCACGTCATCTCCGCGTCGTAGCCCTGATAGAAGCGCAGCCACCCCTGGAACTGCGAGCGGAGATCGGCCGTCGCCTCGGCGGCGCGCAGGGCAACAATCCGGCTCGGACGGTTCGCGGGCGTCGCCATTGCCGTGCGCGCCTGCTCGATGGCCGCCGTCATGGTCGAGATGCGCTTCGCCGCCTCGGCCGGCACCGGACGCACGAGGCGACGACGCTCCTCCACCAGACCGAACAACGTCCCCGCAAAGGGAAGCAGCGGTGCCATCTCGGCGGCCATCTGGGCATCACGGTCGAGCAGCGAGAGCTCGTAGCGGAGCGTGTTGTCCAGAAGGAGGTAATCCACCTGCGCGGGGCGGGTCAGCCGCTCGAAGGGGAGCCGCTGCAGCTCAGCCTGCCAGCCGCGATGAAAGGCGCGGAAGCGATCGCGGCGCTCAGGCGAGTATGCCACGGCGTAACGACGCCCGAGCGCGGCACGATCCACCGACCACCGCTCAAGGACCGGGGCGAGCTCGCTCCGCGGGCGGGCGATCAGCGCCGCGAGATCGGGGACCACGGAGTCGCGCGCCTGCGCCGCCAAGGGCGAGACCACGAGCAGGAGCGGGAGAACGCGACGCAACATGAGCAACCGGGCCTGAGGCTGGGGAGCGTCAAACGTGCGGGGATGGCCGTGGAATGGGAAGAGGGGAGTTGGGAGGATGGATGATGGATGAGGGATGGGGCGGGAGAGGATACCCCTTTCCCTGCCGGGAACGCATCTTTCATCCCTCATCCCTCATCCCTCATCCCTCATCCCTCATCCATCATCCTCAGGTCCCCTCATGCGCCTCCGGCTCCTCCTCCTCACGGCACTCGTCGCTGCTCCAGCACTGCCGTCGCAGGTGGGCACGACCGTTCCCGGTGTCTCCTCCGTGCGGCTCCGCAACCTCACCGCTGCACTCGAGGACTACGTGGCCACGGGGAGACTCGTCGGGGGGGAATTACTCGTGCTCCGCAACGGGACCCCGATCTACCAGCACGCCTTCGGGATGCGTGATCGGGAAGCCCATGACCCCATGCGCCTCGGCGCCATCTACCGGATAGCCTCCCAGACCAAGGCCCCCGTGAGCGTGGCGATCATGATGCTGCAGGAAGAGGGGAAGCTCCTGCTTGGGCACCCCGTGAGCCGCTACATCCCGGAATTCAAGGCCACCACGGTTGCGGTGCCCAAGCCAGGTGGCGGCTACGACGTCGTTCCCGCCAAGCGGCAGATCACCATTCGCGATCTCCTGACCCACACCGCCGGCATTGGCTACGGTGGTGGACCCGCCGCCGATCAGTGGACGGCTGCCGGCATCACGGGGTGGTACTTCGCCGACCGCGCTGAGCCGGTCGCCGCGGTTGTGAAGCGGATGGCCGCACTGCCAATGGACGCCCAGCCGGGTGAACGCTTTGTGTACGGGTACAACACCGACATTCTCGGCGTTGTGGTCGAGGTCGTCTCGGGGATGTCACTCGACGCCTTCCTGCGCACGCGGCTCTTCGAGCCGCTCAAGATGCGGAACACGTCGTTCTACTTGCCGGATGCACAGCGCGACGCGCTTGCGACAGTCTATACCTGGGTGAATGGGAAGCTCGAGCGCTCCCCCGCCCCGGGTGCCATGACGGGTCAAGGCGCCTACGCCGATGGACCCCGTGTGGCATTCTCCGGTGGTGCCGGCCTCCTCTCGACCGCCACCGACTACGGTCGCTTCTTGCAGATGCTGCTCAATGGTGGGGAACTCGATGGCCACCGCATCCTCGCGCCGAGCAGCGTGGCGCTGATGACGACCAACCACGTCGGTACCCTGAACGGTGTGGATGGATTCGGCCTCGGGTTCGAGATCCGCCTGAGCCTCGGCAGCTCAGGCGAGCCGAGCTCCGTCGGCGAATACGGCTGGGGTGGCGCCTACCATTCAACCTACTGGGTGGATCCCGTCGAGCGCCTCGTCGTGGTGTACATGACCAACCTCAACAACACCGGCGGCCTTGATGATCACGCCCGGATCCGGGCGATGATCTACGGGGCGTTGGTGGGGCGGTAGCAGGGGCGACGCCGCGGGGGCGACGCTGCGGGGGCGACGCTGCGGGGGCGATGCTGCGGGGGCGACGCTGCGGGGGCGACGCTGCGGGGGCGATGCTGCGGGGGCGATGCTGCGGGGGCGACGGAGGCGGCGCCCCAACCCGTAGAAAACGCAGCCCGACCCCCCGAACGC
>JBBRGR010000065.1:0-8130 GCA_038223815.1 Gemmatimonadales bacterium | reverse complement strand
CTGCCGCTGGTCGCCACCCTCCGGCGGCTTGAGGCCGATGGGACGCCGGCACCAATCACGCTGGGGATCACGCCGATCCTCGCGGCCCAGCTGGCACATCCTTCGTTCCGCGAAGAACTGGAGGCGTACTTCACGCACCGTCTCCAGACGCTGCATGAAGCACCTGCCTCGCTGCGTGAGACGGGAGATCAGGATCTCCTCCCCTTGGTCCCGTGGTGGCAGGAACACATCCAGACGCTGAAGCGGCTCTGGCAGTCGCTGGATGGGGATCTGATCGCCGAGTTCCGGCGTCATGCGCAAGCAGGACGCCTCGAGTTGATCTCGTCGGCGGCAACGCACGGCTTCCTCCCGTTGCTTGCGCGCGACGAGAGCATTCGCCTACAGCTCCTGGTTGGCCGCGCCGAGCATCTGCGGCACTTCGGTGAGCTCCCGCACGGGTGCTGGGTTCCTGAGTGTGCCTACCGTCCTGCCGGGCACTGGCAACCACTTCTCGCCGTGCCACCGGCCGAGCGTGTCGGGATCGAGGATCACCTCCGGCACGCGGGCTTCCGCTGGTTCTTCGTCGACGCGCATCTCGCCGAGGCGGGCGAGGCATCGGAGATCTATGGCGAAGCGGCGCGAGGACCACGGAAGGGCGGGCCGCGCTCGCCGTATCGCGCCTATCAGCTCGGCACCCCCAAGCGGGGGCGCCCCGTCCACGTGCTGGTGCGCGACCCGAAGACCACAGCGCAGGTGTGGAGTCGTCATGGTGGCTACCCCGGCGATGGCCGCTACCTCGAATTTCACAAGATTCGCTACCCGGGTGGGCTCAAGCTCTGGTCGGTCACTGACACCAAGGCCGACCTCGGGGCGAAATCACCGTATGTGCCGGCAGATGCCGCGGAGGCGTCGCGCGCGCATGCCGAACACTTCGCCACCATGCTCGGTGCCGTCGAGGATGCCGCATTGCGTGGTGACCGCGCCATCGTGGCGCCATTCGACACCGAGCTCTTCGGCCATTGGTGGTTCGAGGGCGTGGATTTCGTCGAGCACCTCTTCCGCGAACTCGCCGACGGTCAACGGGTGGAGCCGATGACGGCCGCGCGCTTGCTGCGTGATTCGCCGCCGACGACCACGATCCGGCTCGGCGAAGGATCATGGGGTGCCGACGGCAACTTCTCGATGTGGCTCAACCCGGAGACGGCGTGGACCTGGGAACGGCTCTGGCCGCTCGAGGAGCGCTTCTGGAATGCCGTCCCGGGTGCGCTCGAGCATCCCGTGCTCCTCCCGGTGGTTGAGCAGGCGGCGCGCGAGCTCCTGCTGGCACAGTCGTCGGATTGGCAGTTCATCATCTCGACGGGCGCCGCTGGGGACTATGCGACCAAGCGCTTCAACGAGCACTGCGAGGGACTTGAGCGCCTTCTCCCGGCAATGGAAGATCCCTCGATGGACAGCAGCGGCGCGCGGGCACTTGCGGCCACCCTCGAGCGCCTCGATGGCCCCTTCCCCGACCTGATCGGCCCGATCGCCGCCGCTTCGGACGTCGCTGCTCCGTGAGCGTGCCGGTGCGGCAGGTGGTCGTGCACGGCCACTTCTATCAACCACCGAGGGAAGAGCCGTGGCTCGACCTGGTCCCACGCGAACCCACTGCTGCCCCCGATCACGATTGGAACGCACGGATCACGCGCGAATGCTACGCGCCGCTGGCTCGCGCGCGCGTGCGCGATGTGCAGGGGCGGCTTCGACGCCTCTTCAACGCGTATGCGTGGTGTTCCTTCGATGTGGGGCCGACGCTCTTTCGCTGGTTCGACGACCATGCGCCCGAGGTCCGGGACGCCATCGTCGCCGGCGATGGCGAGAGCCGCGCGCGCCTGGGTGTCGGCAACGCGATCGCGCAGCCCTACCATCACATCATCCTCCCGCTCGCCTCGCGCCGCGACAAGGTGACTGAGGTGCGCTGGGGAATCCGCGACTTCCAGCGTCGCTTCGGCCGGGCCCCGGAAGGGATGTGGTTGCCCGAGACGGCTGTCGATCATGAGACGCTCGAGGTTCTCGCTCAGGAAGGGATCCGTTTCACCGTGCTCGCACCGCACCAGGTCACCCACCCGCCCATGCACGGCCGGCCTGGCCGGTGGACGAGTGGATCGCACGAGCTCGCGCTCTTCTGCTACGATGGCCCGCTGGCGCATGACATCGCCTTCGGCGACGCGATGCGTGATGCGGGCCGTTGGCATTCGCGCATCATGGCGAGCGCGCTCGCGGACGACGGCGTCACGATCTCCTCGGTGGCGACGGATGGCGAGACCTTCGGGCATCATCATCGCCACGGGGATCTGGCGCTCGCGTCGCTCCTCGACCGACTGCAGTCGGATGCTGGCGCGGCCATGACCAACTTCGGGGCGCTGCTCGCCGCATACCCCGCCACCGAGGACGTCACGCTGGTCGAGCGCACCGCATGGAGTTGTCCGCACGGTCTGGGGCGGTGGCAGGGGGACTGTGGTTGCCGCATGGATGGCACCACCACGCAGGCGTGGCGTGCTCCACTCCGGCACGCGCTGGAGTCACTGGCAAGCGCCGTGCATGCGACCGTCGAGGCCGAGTGGCCCCGAGCGCTGGGCGATCCCTGGGCCGTGCGAGATGCTGCCGGCCCGGCGCTCGACGGTGTTGGAGTGCTCCCTCCGGCCGCGAAGCGGTTGTTGGAAGCCGAGCAGCATACACTGGCGATGTGGACGTCGTGTGGATGGTTCTTCGATGATCTCGCACGGATCGAACCGCGGATCGTGTTGCGTCATGCGGCCCGGGCGATCGAGTGGCTTCCGGATGCCGTGCACGGTCCGCTCGAAGCAGCGCTGCTGCAGACCCTGGGCACGGCATCAAGCAACGACGCGACGAAGGGCGATGGCATCACCATCTGGCAGCGGGATGTGGTGAGTGCCGCGCAGGGAACGGCCCAGCTCGCGGCGGGGATCGCGGCACTCCGCGACGTGGTCCCCGATGCACTCGATGACCTCACGCTCCCGGCCCACACCTTTCGCCTGGAAGGCGACGACATCATCACCACGCACCGCCGCACCGAGCAGCAGCGTCGCTGGCGAGCAGAGACGGTGGTCGCTGGGGTGGTTCCGCTCCGGATCCATGTCCGGCGGGTCGATCGCGTCAGCGAGCCTGCAGCGCACTTCCCCATCAGCGCGCTGCCTGGACCGGTGCGCACGCTGCTCCGCGCTGCTGCTCGGCCGATGGTCTTCGACGCGACGCTCAGCGACGTGGCGCGGGAGCAGTTGCGTGATGGGCTGATGGATGGCGATGCGGCGCGCGCGGCAGCACTCGATGGGGCGTGGGAGCTGGTGGCCCGCGACGGCCTGGAGGACGCTGCGGTGGTGGTGCACGCTGCGCTCGACCTCTTTGACCTTGATCTGGCCACGCTCCCCGATTCTGCGATGGTCAGCGCGTTCGAGCGACTCGTTCCGTTGGCGCCGTCACCAGCGCGCGATGCGCTGGCGACACGGCTGCAATTGGCGCTGCCGACCGCCTAGCCGAACTGCCCGATCGGCGGCCCATCCATCGGCCGCCGCGGTGCCACCAGACTGATCAGCGCACCCACCACGACCACCGCGACCGCGCCCACCACGTTGTGCCAGAGGAACGACACCTCCGGCATCCCGAACGACACCGACGCGACCGCCCCCATTCCGGCGAGCAACCCGAAGAACGCCCCTGCTCCGCTCGTGCGCGGCAACATCGCCAGAATGAAGACGCCCAGAATTGAGCCGTAGAAGAAGGAGCCGAAGCGGTTCACCACCTCGATCAAAGAGCCGAGGTTGGCGGCATAGGTGGCCACCACGCAGGCGAAGAGGCCCCAGAGTCCGGTCGAGAGCTTGGAGACACGAAGCAGCTCCGCCTCACTGCCATCGGGGCGCCACCACCGTCGGTAGAAGTCGATCACCGTGGCCGTCGAGAGTGAGTTGAGCTCCGCGGCGATACTCGACATGGCCGCGGCGATCACCCCGGCGATGAAGATTCCGGCGAGGCCGAGGGGAAGGAAATGCAGCACGAAGTGGGGGATGATGTAGTTCACGTCACGCGACGGGGCGCCCGTCACCTTGCTCACCAGCGCGAGGGCCTCACCGCGGACTTCGTTGACCTTCGCCTCGGAGGCGAGGAGTGCCTCACGGTCTGGCCTAGTGCGCTCCGCTCCGACTCCGTGCTCCCCCGATACGGCAAAGTGCGCGCCTTCGCGCCGCTCATTCAGCGCCGAGACATAGCGTCCCTGCAACTCCTGATAGGCCGCCGGCTCCGCCGCGATCACCTGCTTCTCGGCGGCAGGGTTCCAGAGTAGCGGGCCGCCCGCAAAGAGGTAGAAGACCCAGACCAGAATGCCGACGATCAGCACCAGGGCCTGGAGCGGAATCTTCCAATAGGCACTCATCAGCAGCGAGGTGCGCGCGTCGTCGACGGACTTGGCGGTGAGATAGCGCTGCACCTGGCTCTGGTCCGTTCCGAAATACGAGAGCATCAGGAAGGTGCCGCCAAGAATACCCGACCAGAACGTGTAGGTCTTCGTCATGTCCCACGAGAAGTCGAACACTTGGAGCCGACCAGTCGCTCCTGCCAACTCGAAGGCGTCGCCCGGCGACACGGGAATCTCCACCAGCAGCACGATGACGATCGCCACCAGCGCAAAGACGATCAGCACCATCTGCTTCACGTCGGCCCACGTCACCGCCTGCACGCCGCCGAACATGGTGTAGAGCACCGTGGGGATCCCGATCAGGGCGACTGACCAGGTCAGGTCCCAGCCGAAGATCGCCGAGAAAACCACGGCGGGCGCGGCGATGATGGTCCCGCACGACATCCCGCGCGAGAGCAGGAAGAGAAAGGCCGTGAGGGAGCGTGTGCGGGCGTCGAAGCGCTTCTCGAGAAATTCGTAGGCGGTGAAGACCTTGGCGCCGTGGAGAAACGGCACGAGGGTCACGCCGAGGATCACCATCGCGATCGGCAACCCGAAGTAGAACTGGACGAAGCGCATTCCGTCAGTCGCACCTTGCCCGGTGGTGCCGATCATGGTGACCGCGGAGAGCTGCGTGGCCATCACCGAAAGTCCGACCGCCCACCACGGGAGCGATCGGTTGGCGAGGAAATATCCCTCAATGTTGGTGGTGTCCTTGGAGCGGCGGAGGCCGTCCCAGACCACATACGTGAGGTAGGCGATCACGATCGCCCAGTTCAGGGGATGCATGCCGCGCTCCTCAGCTGCTGAAGTGCTGCTGGAACCACCAGAGCAGGAGCAGCGTCACCAGCTGCACCAGGAGCACCTGCGCGGCGGTCCGTCGGAAGCGGGAGCTCCCCGTGGCGCTCACTTCGGGAACCCGGCGCGCGGGATCCCGGGGACGACCCGGAGCGCGTTGCGGAAGTAGAGCTTCTGCAGCACCACGTCCGAGAGCCCCATGCCATACATCTTCCAGAAGGCGTGGTAGCCACGGTAGTAGTCGAAGTACTCGTCCTCGGTCTCGAGGACGCGCCAGTAGTACGGGTACTCCTCAGGGTAGAAGGCATCCTTCCCGAAGAGGATCCGGTCCTGATACTTGGTGAAGAACGCCTTGGCCGCGCGCGGCTGGCGCCCGAGGTCGTAGAGCACCGCACCGATCTCCGAATGGAGATTCGGGAAGCGATCGAAGAGCTTGCCCAGACGCGCGAGATCCTGCGCATGCCAGCCAAGGTGCGCAATGATGAACGTCGTATTGGGATTCCGGGCGAAGAGCCGATCCCGCTCAGCCATCAGCGTCTCAAAGTCAGGAGCACGCGTCCGGTCCTGATAGCGTCGATCCGGGAAGAGCGCGAGCTCGAGCCAGCGCTCGTTCTGGAAGTCGATCGGCGCCCAGAACTGTGCGGGGTCGGCGACGTGGATGAAGATCGGGATCTTGAGACGCGCGGCGGCCTGCCACACCACGTCGAGCTCGGGGTCATCAATTTGCAAGCGAGTTCCATCGCGCTTGCGTGTGGAGATGCCGAAGCCCTTACCGATCTCGCCAACGCCGACAGCCCCCGCCGCCACGTCTTCCTCAAGCTGCTTGGCGATCACCGCCCCGGAGCCGGGGCCCACATCGCGCAGGTTGAGCGTCGTGAAGAAGACGAAGCGATCCGACTTGCCGGCCGCCTCCACCCCGGCGACCTGCTGCGTGAGCCGCGTCCCTGAGGAGCCGGATGCGTTGACCATCACACGCACGTTCAAGGAGTCCATCGAGCGGACGACGCCATCGATGATCTCGGGAAGCACCAGTCCGGGCGGGTGGCCATGGAGGTCGACCACCGGGTACTTCGCCCGTGGGACCATGTGCACCGGCACGACCAGTGTCGAGCGTGGCTGATAGTCGAGGATCGACGGCGCCGGAAACTCAGGTGTCCGGAACGAGCCGGGTCGGATCTCTGCTTGCCCGGCGGGCTTGGTGGTGCCCTGCGCCAGCGAGACAGCCGGTGCAAGGAGCATCAGGGCCGCCAGACTGTAGCGGAGTGCAACGGGCATCGACACCTCTGGAAGGGAAGGAACCCTTGAGGATAGCCCGGTCCGGCCGTGACGGGGAGGGGCGAGCGGGGTAGACTTCGGGTAACCCCTTTCCGGAGCCGCTCATGCGCCGCCCCCTCGCCCTTCTGCTCGTTGCCACGTTCGCTGCTGGTTCTCTCGCTGCCCAGGACGCCGACCGCTCGGTCAAGGACGGCGGAATCAAGGTCGCCGGCTGGAAGGGGCGGATCGACCGCCGCGCCGCGACCCAGGGCAAGACGATCAACGACTCGAAGTTCATGGCGATGGGCAGCATGCTCCACCTGAGCGTGGGCCCTGCCGGCAATTTCTGGCGTGACGCCGATGTGGCCAAGGGTGACTACGAGGTGAAGGCGACCTTCACCGAGGGCGCGATGGTGGCGTCCCACCCGCACTCGTTCGGGATCTTCATTGGCGGGGCTGCCCTGGAGTCCGACACCGAGACGCTGCTGTATTGCATCGCCTACGGCAACGGCACCTACGCGGTGAAGACCTTTCATGGCGCGAAGGTCACCACGCTCGTCGCTCCCATGGCGAGCACGGCGCTCGTCAAGGCGGACGCGAACGGCAAGTCCACCAACACCATCGGCTGGAAGGTGCAGGGCGGCAAGCCGTCGTGCATGATCAACGGCACCGCGGTCAAGACGTTCGAGAGCGCCGAGGTGATCGGAGCCGACAAGTTGACGTCCACGGACGGCGTATATGGCATCCGGGTGAGCCACAACGTCGACCTCACGGTGTCGACGCCGACGATGACGACGCTGGGCGCGCGCTGAGATGACCCTGCGTATCCGCCGGCTCGCTGCACTCGCCCTGCTCTGCCTCGGCACCGCGTCGTGTGCGGTGCTGTCGCAACTGGGGTCGATGCCCACGGACAACGCCATCACGGCAGTGAGCTACAACATCCGCCATGGCGTCGGGATGGACGATTCGCTCCGCCTGGAGCGGACGGCGGCCACGTTGCGCTCCCTTCGCGCCGACTTCATCGCGTTGCAGGAAGTCGACAAGGGGGTCCAGCGAAGCGGTGGTGTCGATCAAGCGAAACTGCTTGGCGATCTCCTGGGCATGAAGGCCACCTTCGGAGCCTTCATGCCCTACCAAGGCGGCGAGTACGGGCTGGCCATCCTCTCGAAGTGGCCGATCGTCCGGAGCACGCCGCTTCGGTTGCCGGATGGCAACGAACCGCGGGTGGCGCTCTTCGTTGACGTGACGCTCGCGGACGGCTCACCGCTCACGGTGGTCTGCGTGCATTTCGACTGGGTCAGCAACGACAACTTCCGTCATGCGCAGGCGAAGGTGCTGGCGGCAACGCTCGACACGCTCTCAACACCCTACCTGCTCATGGGCGACTTCAATGATGAGCCAGGGTCGCGCACGATCCGGCTCTTCGAGCGGGGTGCGATGGAGGCGGCCAAGCCAGTCGATGCGCATTTCACCTTCCCCGCTGCTCCGGCGCCGACCAAGGAGATCGATTTCATCTTCGTCGCCCCGGCGAAGCGGTGGCGCGTGGACAGCGTGGCGGTCGTCGATGAGCGGATGGCATCGGATCATCGTCCGGTGATGGCGCGGGTGGTCATTCGGTAATTTGTCAGACGCGCGATTGTTTACAGCCGCGC
>JBBRGR010000064.1:0-8139 GCA_038223815.1 Gemmatimonadales bacterium | reverse complement strand
GGCGGCGGTCGCTCGCGCCATCCGCACCGAGGCCCTGGCCCGCGAACGCACCGGCGACACGGTGGGCGCAATCGCGGCGTACCTGCGGCTGGGTGCCGTGCCCACCGCACTGCGGCTGCGCTGGCAGCAGGCCACAACGCCGGTGGCGCGTACCGCAGTCACCGCGGAGTTGCTCGGGCTGGTGCAGCGCGACGGGTCGATCGCCACCGCTCGTGAGGCGCTCGCCCTGATGGATCAGCTTGCCCCGCCGCTCAATCCGGACCAGCGGCTCGTGGTCGCTCGGCGCGCCGCAGCACTCGGGCGCGCGGCGCAAGCGGCAGCGCAGTATGCCGTCGTGGCCCGCGCCACCGCGCTCTCGTCGGCCGATCGTTTCCGCTACGCGACAGCGCTCGGCACCCTGAATCAGTGGCCGGACGCTGCCACGCAGTACCGCGGGGTGACCGATCCCGAGCTTGCGGGCCACGCGGCCTACTATGCCGCCCGAGCGCAGTTGCGCACGCGGGATGTCGGGGCGACCTCCGCGCTGCGTGCTGTGGTGCGGGACTACCCGCGTGACACCGTCGCCGCGGGCACTGCGCTTTACCTGCTCGGCGACCTCGCGCTCGACGCCGGATTGACCGACTCCGCCCGCATGCTCTTTCGTCAACTCGTCACACGCTATCCGAGCAGCCCGCACCGGCCCCGCTCTCTCATCCTGGCGGCGCTGATTGCGCTGGAGGGCGGCGACGCCGTGACTGCTGTTCGGGAACTCGAGGATGGCATCGCGGAGCGTGCGCCGAGTGGCGTGCCTGGCGATGCCATGCGGTACTGGCGTGGTCGGGCACTGCTCGCGGCCGGTGCCCACGACGAGGGCCGCGGGGCCCTGCGCGAGCTGCTCGACCTCGGCCCGGAGAGCTACTACGCGCTCCGTGCTGCCACTCGGCTCGATACGTTGCCGTGGCGGGTGGACCTGCCAGAGCCCGCCGCGATCGACAGCACACTGCAGTCCGTGTTTGCGCGCGCGGCGCTCCTCGATTCGTTGGGCATGACGACCGAAGCAGCGTTCGAGCTCGATCGACTCACGGCGTCCACGACAACGGCCGAGGCACTCCTGCGACTGGCCGACGGGCTGGCCCATGCCGGCTACCCGAATCGCAGCGTGCAGATGGCCGAACGGGCGCTCGCGGCTGGCGCGCCGCGCGACGGTACGCTCTGGCAACTGCTCTACCCACTGCCGTTCGAGACGCGGCTTCGCGAAACCGCCATGAGCGAGCGCGTGGATCCGCTGCTGGCGGCCTCGATCATCCGTCAGGAGAGCCGCTTCGAACCGCGGGCCACCTCGGGTCCCGGGGCGCGTGGCCTGATGCAGGTCATGCCGGCGAACACCCCGGCACTCGGTCGTGCATTCGGCTTTGCGGACTTTGACCCGGCACTGCTCTGGGTCGCCGAGGTGAACCTCGCCTTCGGGATGCGGCACCTTGCCGGCGGGCTGGGCCGCTACCCCGAGGTGGAGCGGGCACTCGCTGCCTACAACGCCGGGGGCTCGCCGGTGAATCGCTGGAGCCTCGCCACACTGCGTGGCCAGCTCACCGCCGATCGCGTGCGGGAGCCGCTCGCCGATGCGGAAGTCTTTGTCGAGCGGATTCCGTTTGACGAGACGCGCAGCTATGTCCGCGTCGTGCTGCGGAATCTGGCGATGTATCGGCTATTGTATGGCCCGTAGGGGCTAGGCATGCCTCGCCCCTACCGCGCGACCGCCGCCGCCCGCACCTCCGCCGCCGTCATCCCGCGCTCCCGCATCGTTCGCACCGTCTCGCTCTGATCGCGCTTGCTGAGCTTCCGTCCATCGGCAGCGTAGAGCAGCGGGTGATGCACCGTCACCCACGACGTGGTGCGGCCGAGCAGTTGCGCGAGCAGCAGCTGGCGTCCGGTCGAAGTGACCAGGTCCTCGCCGCGCACGATCAGATTCACGCCATGGGTGAGGTCGTCCACCACCACGCAGAACTGGTAGGTCCACTGACCGCGGGCGTCACGGATCACCGGATCGCCCTGGTCGCGCGCCGGATGCTGCAGCAGCGGACCACGGTGCAGGTCGGTCACCACCGTGTCGGCGTCGGGGAGCTGGACGCGCACGGCGACGGCGCCCGGTCGGTCGATCGGCTGACCGCGGCAGGTGCCGGGGTAGCGGCGCTCCCCATCGGGGCCGGGGGCGCCGAGGTGGGCGCGGGTGCAGGTACAGCCGTAGAGGAGGTCGCGCCTGGCGAGTTCGTTGCATGCGGCCTGGTATCGCTCCGGGGTGTCGCTCTGTCGATAGGGTGAAGGCGTTGTGGTGAGCGATGCGAGCGAGGGATCATTGGTGGCATAGCCGAGCCAGACGAGATCCTCAAGAATCGAGCGCTCGAACGCCGGTGTACAGCGCGTGCGGTCGTGATCCTCCATACGTACGATGATCCGCGCCCCTGCCGCCTCGGCGACTCCCCAGACCCAGGCGGCATGCAGGACGTGCCCGAGATGGAGCTCGCCGGTCGGTGACGGGGCAAAGCGCGTCACCAGCGGCCCCATCGGGAATCCGTCCGCGACGCTTGTCCCCGCCCGTGCATCTGTGAGGCATGTCAGGAGTGGTCTCAACTCATCGGGGGTAGGTCCGTGGCTCATGCGTCCTGGATGGTCGCTGGATTGTCGATCATGCTCGCCCTGCCGGCGTCGGCGCAGGTGCGGAACATCAACCTGACCGGCACACCGATCAAGGCGATCGATGAGCCATTCACCCTCATCTCCGGGGTCCGCGAGCTCCCGGGCAACAAGGTGATCGTGGCGGATTCGCGGGAGAAACGGGTCGGCATGGTCAATTTTACGACCGGGGCGTTCACCAGCATCGGCCGGGTCGGGAACGGGCCCGGGGAGTTCCAGGTGCCCATGGCCCTCTTCGCCGGCCCCGGGACCGACACCTGGGTTGCCGATCCGCAGGCCGGAAAGGTGCACGTCGTGACTGCCGACGGAAAGCTCCAGAACGCCATCCTCCCCCCCGAGGGGGAGGGCGGGACGCCGCTCTTCATCCCACGCGCGGTCGATGCCGCCGGCCGCTTCTACATGCAGGCCGTGCCGCGCCTTGGCGGCGGCGCGGCACCGGTCGTCGACTCGTTCATGATCGTCCGTTGGGATCGCGCCACCAAGAAGACCGACACGCTCGGCAAGGTGCCGTCCGGGATGTCGGTCAGCACGAGCGGGTCGAGCGGCGGCAATATGCGGATGATGATCCGCTCGAAGCCGCTCGCTGCGACCCCCGTCTGGTCGGCGCTGCCCGACGGGCACGTGGCCGTGGTCCAGCCGAGTCCATACCGGGTGGATCTGATCAGCGCGAACAGGAGCGTCTCCCGTGGACCGGCACAGGCATACACGCCGATCACGGTCACGGCCGCTGAGCGCGCAGCGTACCGTGCGCGCCGGCAGTCCAACGAGGGGCCCCCGATCACCCGAACCATCGGCGGTGGCGGTGGTGGCGGCAACGTCTCCACATCGAGCAGTGCCGCACCGAGCGCGGTCGAGATCCCGGATGACGAGTTCCCCGAGGTCATGCCGCCCTTCAGCGGCCAGGGCTCGGTGCTGGTCTCGCTGGAGGGCGAGATCTGGGTGCTGCGGACGCGGCGCGCCGCCGACAAGGTCCCGACGTACGACATCTTCAACAGTGCGGGCCAGTTGACCGGCAAAGCCACCCTCAAGCCGAACTCGGTCGTGGTCGGCTTCGGTGCTGGCGTGGTGTACGTGGCACGTCAGGATCCGGAGGACGATCTCCGCTACCTCGAGAAGTACGCACGCTAGCAGCCTGCCACGGTGCGCGCGCGCGACGATGCCCCGCCTTCCCCCCCGGAGGTGGGGCATCGTGTTTTATTTCCCTGCTGTTCCGTTCCGCCGTCCTTCCCCCATCGTGAAGAGCGACCATGCGTCGACTGCTGCTCCTCGTGCCTCTGCTCGGTACTGCCTGCGTCCAGCCACTGCGTCTCGCGCGGAACGACGCGCCGACCGTCCTCGCCCATCAGGAGCTGCAGGCACCGAACCCATCGGTGCGTGGCACGTTCCCGGTCCATACGATGTTCTACGGCAGCGGCACGGACAAGCATCGCGCCGAGTACCGCGACTCCGTGACATTCAGGACCACGCCGGTCGATGGGACCAAGCTGGCCACCGCGACACCGGACCGGAAGAAGTACTGGGGCTTCGGCTTCGACTCGATGCCGGTGAACGGACGTGTCTGGTATCCGGAGGGCGCGGGGCCCTTTCCGCTGGTGCTGATTGTGCACGGCAATCACAGCATGGAAGACTATTCCGATCCGGGCTACGGCTACCTTGGCGAGCTCTTCGCCAGTCGCGGCTACATCTTCGCCTCCGTGGACGAGAACTTCCTGAATGGCGGCATCAGCGGCGAGAACGACGCGCGTGGCTGGATGCTGCTGCAGCACCTCACGGCGTGGAAGACCTTCAACGACTCGGTGGGGAGCCCGTTCCACCAGCGGGTAGACATGGACAACATCGCCCTGATCGGGCATTCCCGCGGTGGTGAGGCCGTGGCGGTCGCCGCCGCCTTCAACCACCTGACACACTATCCGGACAACGCCCTGCTCCGCTTCGATTTCGGCTTCCAGATCAAATCCATCGCGGCCATCGCCCCGGTGGATGGCCAGTATCAGCCCTCGAGCAAGCCCACGCCGGTGGACAACATCAGTTACCTGGTGATCCATGGCTCCCATGATGGCGACGTATCATCATTCATGGGACTGCGCCAGTATGCCCGCATCCGCTTCACCGACGGCACGCCGAACTTCAAGGCCGCCGTCTGGATGTACCGCGCGAATCATGGGCAATGGAATACCAGCTGGGGCAGCAGTGATGCCGGTCCGCGCGGCGGGCGCGTTCTGGACCTGCGCGGTCTCCTTCCGGAGCCGGAGCAGCGGAAGATGGCGGAGCTCTACCTCTCGGCGTTTGCCGACGCGACCTTGCGTGGCAAATCGGAGTATCTCCCGATCTTCCGCGATCACCGCGTGATGGGAACCTGGCTGCCGAAGACGATGTATGCCACGCGCTTCCAGGACGCCGACTTTCAGGCCCTGGCCAACTTCGACGAGGACGTCGACGTGACGACCGGCAGTGTCTCCGGCGTGACCCTCTCGGCGGATTCGCTCGCCACCTGGAAGGAATCGGTGATGCCGCTGCGCTCGCGGGGCGGTCAGGTGGGTCGCTATGCGGTCTGGCTGGGGTGGAACAATCGTCTGGCGGGCAAGGATACGACCAAGATGGGCCCACCCGCGGCCTACACGGTCACCTTGTCCGACTCGATTCGCCGGGCCTGGAGTGTCGGGACCGCAACGGCGCTGGAGTTCTCGCTGGCCGTCACCGACGAGAAGCCCGCGGTGCGGGCCGTGCCGAAGGACAGCACCAAGGCGAAGTCAGACTCGACCAGGAAGGCCGATTCGACCGGAACGAAGACCGCCGTGGATCCGAAGGCCGCCGCGACGGCGAAGGCACTCGCCAAGGTGAAGGCCGATTCGGTGAAGAACGAGGCGGCCGCAAAAGCCAAGGAAGCCAAGGCGAAGAAGTCGGTGAAGGATTCCCTTCCGATCGACCTCTCGATCGAGGCGACAGACGCGAACGGCGTGCAGGTCGCGGTGCTGTTGTCGAGCTATGGCGTGCCACGACGCCCCCTTGAGGTTACCGTCTATCGTCGCGCCGGCACCGACAAGAGCTCCTTCGGTTCGCTCGCGGAGCTGGTGCCGCAGAGCTACGTGATCCGCCTGACGGACTTTCGCGACAAGGATCCGCGGTTTGACCCCACACAACTGCGCTCACTGCGATGGCGCTTCGACAGGACCATCGCCGGCACCGTGATCCTGACCGACATCGGGCTCTCGAACATTGCCCCGACCTATTTCACGGGACGGCCCGAATGACCCGCCACCACCTGATCGCGGCGACCCTCGTCGCCATCGGCTTCGCCCCCTCGGCGGCGGCCCAGCAGACACGTCCCGCACCGCTCCTCCTGCTCCCGGGTTCGACCCGCGCCATGGGGCTGGGCAATGCCTACGTCGCCGGGACCGGCGCCGATGTGATCTTCTACAACCCCGCGCAGGTCGGCGAGTCGCGCAACACGGTGCTTTCGACCCAGCGCTTCGGTTCACGCGCGTCGCTCGCATCACTCGCCACGAACACCGCGGCGCTCGGGCTCTCGATCGGACTGGGCGTGCAGTACATCGAGTATGGAGCCGAACAGGAGGATGGATCGACCACCATCGGGGCCCTCGCCCGGGGCGGTGATTTCGCCGCCTCAAGCGTGCTCGGGTTGCTGAGTCTGTCGAAGGAGCAGAACGGCATTCGTATCGGCGTCACGGCCAAGTATCTGGCGCAGCAAGTCGCGATCGGGCGGCAGAGCACCCCATCATTCGATCTCGGCGTTGCGACCGATGTGTCCTTCCTCACCGTCGGCCTGGTGCTCTCGGATCCGGATGGCGTCTTCGAGAATGGCTCCACACCCGCGCTCCGGCTCCCGACCCGTGCCACCGTGGGCGCGATGGCGAGTGGGCTCCCGATTGGGGCCTGGTTCGACGCGGGCGTCGCCGCGTCACTCAGCACCGACAAGCGCGGCCGAGTGCTCCCTGCCGGCGGCCTGGAGGTAAGCTACCTCCCGGTGAGCGGCTGGAGCTTCACCGGGCGGGTGGGTGCCCAGGCCGCAGCCCAACCGGAGTACGACGGCACTTCCGCACTGACCCTCGGCGCGACGATCAGCGCCGATCGGCTCGCGCTCGACTATGCGTTCCAGCAACTGAGGGGGACAGGCGCGACGCATCGGGTGGGAGTGAGGTTTCGGTAGGGATGATGGATGATGGATGATGGATGATGGATGATGGATGATGGATCGTGTCATCCCGCTACCACGCCAGCACCCTTCCCCGCCAATCCACCATCCGCCCATTCGTCTCCTCAGTGACGCCCTCAAGCATGGTGAGCAGCCCCGCCGCGACATCATCGGCGGAGGGCTGCACCGCTGGCCCGTGGAGCGCGGTGCGGTAGAGTCCCGGATTGCCGATGACCACGCGAATGCTGTCCGGTTCCAGGTCGAGTGCAAGCGTGCGCATTGCCATCTGCAGTGCGGCGGCACTGATCGACTGCCCATAGTGGCCACCATCGGTCCGATCGCTGAATGAGCCGAGCCAGGATGTGACCGCCAGAATGGCGGGCGAGGTGCCACGCCGGAGCGGGAGGCGGAAGGCGCGCGCCAAGGCCAAGGGAAGGATGGCATTCTGGTCCACGTGGGCCAGCACGAGCGCCGGGTCGAGCACCGGCAGCGTGATATTGGCCTGCTGATCGCTCAGTGTTGGCCCCGCATGCTCCTGCCATCCCGCGAGGATGAGGCGATCCACGCCACCGCCGAGCGCATCCACGACGGCCGCGACGAGATCCTCTGGCGCGCGACGCGAGTCGCTCATGAGCACGACCTGGTCGGGACGCTCCCGCGCCAGATCGGCGAAGAGCGGAATTCGACCGGGTTGCGCCGAGACCACGGCGAGTCGATCGCCGCGTTCCGCCGCGCTGCGAACAAGGGTGGCACCAAGCGGTGTGGCAGCGCCACAAATGACCGTACGGAGACTCATGGGGTTCTCGGGGTGAATGCGTGGTACCAGTCGAGGATCAGCTGTCGGGTGCGCAGCCAGTTGGACGGATGCCTGGCGGCGGCGCCGCATTCATCCTGCAAGCGGACCAGCGCCGAGGGCACGCCTCGGAGCTGCAGCGCGGCGAACCATTCCGCACCTTCATCGTAGGGCGCACCCCGGCGACAATCCCCCGCAATCACCAGAGCGCGCGCACGCACATCGCCGACCACGCGCAGGGGCGAGCGGTCGCCCCAGCTGATGCGGTCCTGTCGCCATGGTCGCGAGAAGAACGCTGGCGTCTCGGCGCCGAAGGGACCGGGCGACAGCGCCAGCCAGTCATTCCCCGGGCAGCGCACCGTCGCCGCGGCAAAACGGCTGCTGCGGCCGATAGCCCAGGAGGCGAGCATCCCTCCGGCGCCACAGCCGCCGATGAAGATCTGCGTCGTGTCCACCCAGCCGCGCGCCACGACTTCGTCGATGCCCGCCAGCAGATCCTCGAGGTCCACGCCCGGGAAACGCT
>JBBRGR010000063.1:0-8152 GCA_038223815.1 Gemmatimonadales bacterium | reverse complement strand
CCACGAGGGGCCAGGCGCCCCGGGGGCCCCTTCGAGAGACGGCGGTGGTCAGATGGGCATCGGTCATGGATGGGTGAACAATATGCCCCATCGGAGCGGCGAGGGGAAACGGCCCCACGTCACCAACTGAAACCTTGAGGCGCCTTCGGGCGTATAATTCACTATGACACAGCCGATGATGACCCCCTCCCTCCCGTCGGTCTTCTCGCCGCTCGCGAAGGCGCTCCTCGATTCATTCAACGAGGGCGTGATCGTGTTCGACAAGGACGGACGGATTCTCTATCTCAACGCCTCGGGGCGGGATTCCCTGACCGAGGCGGGCCTGGACCCCACCAGCGAGAAGGACGACCTCCTTCCGGAGCTCGCCGGATTGGGTGGCCGATTGGCCCCGATCCGGGTTGGGTCGCTGGAGCTCGGGGAGGCGATCTTCCTGCCGCGCCGGGAGGGCCCCACGACGCTGGCGGATCGGGAGAAGGACGCGATCGTCCGTTCCCTCGAGTCCCATAGCTGGCGACTCGCCGAGACGGCCAAGACCCTCGGCATCTCGCGCACCACCCTCTGGCGCCGTCTGCGTGCCTACGGCCTCCACCGGGATGGGCGCACCAAGTGGGAACAGCCTTCGTAACCCTGCTGGCCAGCACGCTCCTCGCTGGCCAGCTCCCCGATACGACGACGTATGCCGACGGAGCCACCAGAGCGCTGGTGGCTCGCGCCGCTGCGCGCCATGCCATGCAGGACAGCACCGTGCGCGATTACCAGGCGCGGTTGCGCTACCGGGTCTCGTTCGGCATCGGGCAGCGGCGGTGGGCTGCCGTGCCGACGGCGGCGGTCGAGGAGCAGGACGCGACCGTGGCGTGGGCGCTCCCCAATGATCTGCGGGTGGACCTGCTGGGTCGTCGGGAGGCGTCCCGACTCGATGGAGTGAATCTGAATTCTTCGTTCTCGCGACCGTGGTTCGTGCCGCGCACGCTCAGTGACTCGATCCGCGTGCTCGGCGGCGATGCGCCATCGCGCGCGGCGCCCCATCCGCTGGCAGCAGGAGCGGACCAGCTCTATCGCTACGCCGCGGGGGACTCGATCACCATTGGCATGCAGGGACGGCAACTCACCCTGCGGGCGATCGTCATCACGCCGCGGGCCGAGGCGGCCGTGGCGGTCGCCGGGCGGCTCTGGGTGGACACGCAGACGGGGGATGTGGTGCGCTTCACCTTCCGCTTCGTGGGGCGCGAGCTCTGGACGTTGCCCGACGGCGACACGCCGAAGGACAGCGCGGAAGCCCGCCGTGGCGGCGCGATCGTGCAGCAGATCCTTCAGTTCGACGCGGATCTCGAGTATGGCCTGCAGGAGAATCGCTACTGGTTGCCCCGCCGCCAGGTCCTCTCCGGGCGGGTGACCGTGCCCCTCGGCGGTGGCCTGACGGTGCCCTTCGAGGCCACCACCACCTTCGACGACTACACCATCAACACCGGACAGGCCGTCGTCTTCACGGCACCGTTTCGCGATTCCACGGAACGTCGCACGCGTGCCGAACGACTCGCCGCGCGCGATTCGCTGCGCGCGGAGCGGCGTGAGGATGTCGTGCCGGACTCCCTGCTCGCGCGGGATCGGACTGGCTACCTGGCGCGGGGTGGCCGGTATCAGGTGCATCGTCCACCGATCGACTCGATGCGGCAGTACACCGCGTGGGGCGATTCGCTGGTCTTCGAGCAGGACGACGCGGAGCGCGCCCGCCTGCGCGAAGCGATGGCCGATGTCGCCGGAATCGTGGAAGGGTTGCCGCCGGAACTCAGCGGGAAGCCCGGCTTTGGCGTGGCGTGGGAACGCTTCCCCGATTTCGTGCGATTCAATCGCGTGCAGGGCTCCACCTTTTCCTACGGCGTGCGCTTCCGGACGCCATGGGCGTTCACGACGCTCTACACCACGGCCCGCTATGGTCTCGCCGATTCGCGAGTGATGGCCAACGCGACCTTGGTCCGCGATGCGCCGAGTGGTCGCTTCACGCTCAGCGGCGGGCGTGACCTGGCGGATATCGATCCGTGGGCACGGGGCCTCTCCTTCGGCAATTCGCTTCGCGCCATGCTCGTCGGGCGCGATGACGGCGTGTACCTGCTCGCCAACGGGGCGCGGCTGCAGCACGAGCGGAGCCTCGGCCTCGGACAGGAGTTGATGCTCGCCGGGTACGTTGCCGATCAGCACAGCGTGGGCACCGCGGCCCGCGCGGGATTGCCGCGGCTGTTCGACGGCGATTGGCGCTTCCCCGGAAATCCCGCGGTCCGCGAAGGACTCGCGGTCGGTGGGCAAGTCCGCTTCGGGGTGCAGCGCTACGGCGGCGCGGGCGGGATCAACCTTGAGGGGATGACGGTCGATGGCGAAGCGGCCGGGCGACTCACCGCGGACCTGCGGCAGACCCTGCTGCAGCGTCGCGTGATCTTCCGCCTCAAGGCGGGCGTGGCGGCGGGCGCGGCGTTGGTTCCGCAGATGGGGCTCTGGGCCGGTGGCGTGAACACCGTGCGCGGCTTTGACTTTGGCGTGGCCAGCGGCGACCTGATGTGGGCTGCCCAGATGGATCTCATGCGGCGGGGCCGTGGCGCATTGAAGCCGGTGCTCTTCCTCGACGCTGGGCAGGCGGGTTCGCGGAGTACCTTCGGCGACGCGCCCTTCCTCGCTGGGGCGGGTGCCGGGGTCTCCCTGCTCGGCGGGATCATCCGCGCCGAGATCAGTCATCCGATCACCGAGCGCGCTGGGCGCGGACTCCGCTTCGATCTGGTCTTCGGCGGCCTGCGGTGAGTCGAGGACGGGTCGTGGCGGTCGTCGTGCTGTTGACGGCGATCGGTGGTGGCGCGTGGTGGGGGCTGCGAGGGAACGGGGGTGCGGCCACGTCCCTCTTGGGGCCAGCGCTGACGCTCACGTGGAAGGGAAAGTTCGCGGGCGCCGTCACCCTCCCCGCGACCGTCAACTGGTGCCCGGGGAGTCGCGTCGCGATCGTCGAAGGATTGTCGAATGACACCGGGTTCGTCCTGGTGGTCCACGCCGCCGACTCGCTCGCCAAGGGGACCTTGAGCATCCTGCCGCACGAGTTCGTGGCCAATGGCCCACGCCCTGCTGCCTCGGCCGCCATGCGCTGGCCCGCCGACAGCGTCACCCTCGCCGGCTACCGTGGCCAGAATGGCCTGCTGGAGCTGGTGCCGGGCGATCGGCTGCTGAGCGGTACCTTCACGGCGAGGATGCAGCCACCGATGTCGCTCGACACCATCAGCGTCACCGGGGCGTTCCGGAACCTGAAGATCGAGTCGCGCGCAGTGGGCTGCCCGTAGGGGACGCCGTTCGCCCTTCGCCGTTATCTTCCCCCCATGGAAACCACCTACTTCCGTCGCGGTTTCGGCCTCAAGGGCGAGATCGAGGCCCAGCGCTCGGCGGACTACGCCAGCGGCATCGTCGAGACCATTCGTGCCAACGGCAATCGGCTCCAGGTCGGGGCGCTGACCTTCCGGTTGGCGCAGGAATTCGGCTTCTGCTACGGCGTCGATCGGGCGGTGGACTACGCCTACGAGACACGACGGAAGTTCCCCGACCGACGGATCTTCCTGGTCGGCGAGATCATCCACAATCCCCACGTCAACGAGAAGCTCGCCGCGATGGGGATCATCTTTCTCCGTCATGATCCGGGCGTCGACTTCGATTTCTCTACGATCACCCCCGAGGACGTCGTCCTCATCCCCGCCTTCGGCGTGACGATGAAGGATTTCCAACGGCTCCGCGCGATCGGCTGCGTGCTGGTGGATACCACCTGCGGCTCGGTGCTCAACGTCTGGAAGCGGGTGGACAGCTACGCCCGGGACGGGTTCACCGCGGTGATTCACGGGAAGCACTATCACGAGGAAACCCAGGCGACGGCGTCACAGGCCACCAAGCACCCTGGCGGGAAGTACCTCGTGGTCTTCGACATGGCCGAAGCGCGGATGGTCTGCGACGTGATCGAGGGGAAGGGCGATCCGGCGGCGCTGGCGGAGCGCTTCGGGAAGGCGTGCTCCCCCGGCTTTGATTTCACCGCCGACCTCCAGCGGATCGGCGTGGCGAACCAGACCACGATGCTCTCCGGCGAGTCGCTGGCAATCGCCGCGGAGTTCCGGAAATCGTTGATCGTGGCCTACGGGGAGGCCGCGGCCGACGATCACTTTCGCTCGTTTGACACCATCTGCTCGGCCACGCAGGAACGCCAGGATGCCGTGGAGCAATTGCTGGAGGAACCGCTCGACCTGATGCTGGTGATCGGGGGCTACAACTCCTCCAATACCTGTGCCCTCGCCGCGCTGGCCCAGAGCAAGGGCGTCCGGACCTTCCACCTGGAGGACGCCGAAGGGCTGGATCCGGAGGCCGGGACCCTGCGCCATCAGCCCGTTCGGTCCAAGAAGGAAGTCGTGGAGCGGCACTGGCTCGGCGACGCCAAGATGATCGGGATCACCGCGGGCGCCTCGACGCCAAACAACAAGATCGGCGAGACCGTGGCACGGGTCGGGGCGATGATTGGGGTGGAAGTCAGGTAAGACCGGTGCCAGTGACACACTTGACAATAAACCAGTCATGTGACTGCTTTATAAATGCCAAAATCGCCAGTGATCGCCGCTATCCACGATCCGATCTCCGCAATTCTTGGAACCCGAGGTAAAATCGCCGTGTTGCGAGTACTCGCTCACGCCGCAAACCCGCTTCAGCAGAGAGAAGTTGCCAGGCGGACCGGCATGGCGTTGCGCACGGTCGAGCTCGCGGTCGACGAGCTTCTCGCGACTGGAATCATCGATCGCGTGGTCGGAGGGCGCGAGAAGCTGCTCCAGATGCGTTCCGGGCATCGCCTGGCCCCTGCCGTCTTCGGTCTGCTTCGCGCTGGTGCCGATTTCTGGCCCGCTCTCCGTGGGGAGCTCCGGGCGTTTGCGGCCAAGGCACCCACCGAGGAGTTGCTCTCCGTGGCGGTCGTCGGCCGGGTGGCACGCCGCGAGGAGCGATTGGGCGACGCGGTGGACCTTCTGGTGCTCGGGGCGTCCCGTGAGGCGGCTGCCTTCTGGATGGAGCGCTACCATGCGCTTGCCGAGGGAATTCTGGCGCGATTCGGGGTCACGGTCCGGCCGATAGGGTATGGAATTGCAGAGGCCAGGGAGATGTGGTCGGTGCGTACATTGGCCGCCGAGCGTCATGTCGTCGACGCGGAGCTGGTGATCGGGCACGCACCGCTGGCGCTCCTGTCCAGTGACCGAGGTGTGGTGCAGGGTTGATGTCGGCTCAATGGTGTATGCACTGGCCACATTTGCGGTCCGCGCGCGCTATGTATACATTGAATACATATGGCGAAGTCCAATAAAAACAGCACCAGAAGCAATGACACCTACCACCACGGGGATCTACGCGCCGAGCTCGTGCGGGCGGGGAGATCCTTGCTGGACGAACCTGGATCAGGCGACTTCTCGCTGCGCGAGTTGGCCCGATCCCTTGGCGTCTCGCCCTCCGCTCCCTACCGTCATTTCGCAGATGCCAACGCGCTGCTCGCGGCAATCGCCGCTGAAGGCTATCAATCGGCTATCGCACTACGCGAAGCGGACATCGGGGAGGTGGCGACGGCCCTGGTCCAGTTTGGCGCGCGCCACTATCCCCTCTGGCAGCTGATGGTAAGCCTACCGTCCTCGGCGTCGGACGCGCTTGAGGCCGCCCGAACCGAGTTCCTCGCGGAACTGGTCGGCATCGTCGAGCGAACCGCGGGGGAACGGGACCCCGAGTTGGCGATCCGGAAGGCCGTGGCCATTTGGGCAGAGGTGGTCGGCATGGTGCAGCTCCGGGCGTCAGGGGCCTTGGCGCTCCTCGATGACGCCTTGCTCCCGGCAGTGGATGCGGTGGCGGAGGTCCTGGTCAGCCGGCGCCGACTTGGCGCAGCTGACGCGCCACCGCCAGAATCGTGAGCGGTGCAGAGCCTTCCGCCCGATTATTGACAATCAGGTAGGCCGGGATCCGGAGCTCGAGCGCGGCCTTGGCCAAGGCCGCGAGGTCGCCCCGCAGCTGGGGGTTCTCATCCTGGACATGGTCATACGGCGCGAAGGCATCGACCGCCGTCGAGTAGGTCCGCCCGGGCCGGAGCAGCGCCCGAGCCACCAGGAAGTCGGCCGTGATGGCGTCGGGCAGCAGGAACTGCTCGCCGATGGTCGGCATCCGGGTCCAACTATTGAAGAGGTGCGCCACACCATGAGTCCGCAGCACGGCGAAATACTCTGGCGTCAGGTACTCCTGATTCCGGAGTTCGACGGCGTAGGGGATGCCGCGGGGCAGCTTCGCGAAGAAATCGTCCAGCCGCATCGCGAAGTCGGCAGCGCACATCCTGGCGGAGCGGGCGATCGTCTGGAACTCGAAGACGAATGGCCCGATGTGGTCGGCGAAGTGCGCCTGCATCGGCCCCAGCACTTCATTCGCGAAGAGGTCCGCGTTGAGCCAGTCCGGGTTCAGCTGGCCGAAGTGGGCGCGCTCCTTTGGATTCGCGAAGGTGTGCGCGGTGATCCGATCCCAGACCTTGCTGACGCAGCGGAAGTCGGGGGGGAGCGCTGCGGCATAGTTTGCCAGCGTGCGCTCGGCGGGCGGAGTGTAGAAAAAGGAGTCAATGCCCACGGTGCGGAAGAGCGGCCAGCGCGCGTACTCGGCCAGCATCTTCGCCCCGGCGCCCGTCGCCGGATGCGACTTCTCGTAGATCAGTCCAGTCCACCCGGGATACGTCCAGGAGGAACAGCCAAAGCGGATCAGCGGGGAGAGCTGCTCCGCGAGGGCGGCAATTTCGGCGGGGAGGGGCCAGGACGGATGCATGGGGAAAGCTAGCGGAACGGTGAACGGTGAACCGTGCACAGGGCGCGGCCATAGGCCGCGCTGGGCGAGGAGTGAGGGGGAAACAGTCGGTACCCCGTCGACCCCTCACCCTTTACCCCTGCCCCGCGATTACTGCTTCACGAAATTGAAATCCAGTTCCAGCGCGATGGGATCATCCACGCGGGCCACGACGGGTACCCGCGGCACGGCGATGCCGAACTCGGAGAAGGTGAATCTGGTCTTGGCGGTCCCGGTCATGCCGTTCGGATTCGCGGTCGCGGTGACGGTCCAGGTGGTCGGCCTGGTCACGTCCTTGAGCGTCAGGTCACCGACGAGAGTAAAGGTCAGTGTGCCGCTCGTCGGCATCGTCGCCGGGAGGCCGGTGATCTCCCTCACCACGAGCACCGCGTTCGGGTAGGTCGCGGTGGCGAGGGTGTTCCGCTGGACGTATCCGTCGCGACGCGTCTGGTCGGTCTTCAGCCGGGTCAGGTCGATGGTGATCTTCGACCCGGTCGAGACCACCTTGCCGGCCTTGTCGAGCGCGATCCCGCCGGTGACCGCCGCAGTCTTCCCGACAACGTCATTCTCGATGGTGTTGGCGGCCAGGAGTTCGCGCACCTGATAACGTGCTTCGGTGCCGGTGGGGTTCAGGGTATAGTGGCTCTGCGCGGCCACGGGGGCAGCAGCCAAGCTCAGGACGGCCAGGGTCGTGGCGATGCGGGTCATCGGGTCTGGGACTCCAGTGAGAAGTGCTTCGTAGGTGACGTCGCGATACGGCGCTGGGGCACGGGGGGTTGGGCGGTGGGGGATGAACGGGAGCCTTGGAGAGAGGCTCGTCCCCCTTACTCCTCACCCTGCACGGCCACCGGCCGCGCCCCGTTCCCCGTTCCCCGTTCCCCGTTCCCCCCCATCCGCGCCAGCATCCGCTCCAGCCGCTCCAGATGGCTGATGGTCACCGTCAACGACCCGAACGACTCCTCCACCACGCCCCGGAAGATGAACGGCCCCTGATCGAAGAGGACGTGGGCGCGCTCGCGGTAGACGTCGGGAAAGAGCACGCACTCGATCAGCCCATCGCCATCGTCGAAGGTGACGAACTGCATCGGCTCATGCTTGGCTGTGTGCACCGGTTTGCCCGTGGTGTACATCCCCGCCATCAGGACGCGCTTGCCGATGTGTTGGCGCAGGGCGCTGCTCGTGACCAGGCGGAAGCGGGTGAGTTCCTCGGCGTGGAGTGCCATCGGGTGCGCGTCGAGGCAGAAGCCAAGCAGCGCCCAGGCGTCGCGGCGCTTCCGCTCGGCGGGGTAGTCGCGGAGGG
>JBBRGR010000062.1:0-8270 GCA_038223815.1 Gemmatimonadales bacterium | reverse complement strand
CGGCCGATGGTGGTTGGCACCGTCGTCGGCTTCTGGTGGCTGGCGACGGGATTGATTGTGGCGGTTGAACGCAACGACACCACACGCCTGATCGGCGTGATCGTGGCGACCTGGCTGGCGGCGCTCGCGGCCGTCATCGTGGCACGAGTGCGGGCGGAGGTGACGCCGCGGGCCGCGCTGTCCGGTTTCGCGGCTGGTGCCCTGTTCTGGCTCTGGATCTCCGCCCTGTTCTACGCCGGGGTGATCGTTGGTCCCCCGGTCAGCGTACCGCCCTCCCTCGGCGCCGCGCCGAGTCTCCCGCTGGCGATCCGCGCCATCGCGGCGACCGGGTTCAACGACCTCCTCGCCATCGCGGTCATCGGCGCGCTCTACCTCGTGCCCGGACGGAACACGGTGGCGTGGCAGACGGTGGCCCTCTTCTGGCTCGTGCAGCAAGTCGCCAAGCTGAATGTCTTCTTCGGGGTGGTGAATGCGGGCGTGCGCTTTCTGCCGCCGCGACTCGCCTTCCTGACGGCGTTCTTCGGCCCGTCGCGGCTCACGCCGCTGCTGGTCCTCTCGGTCCTCGTCGCGGCGGTGATCGGGATACGGTGGAGCCGCCACGCGCAGCGCAGTGGCAACGCCTTCGAGCGCTGCCGTTTGGGACTCTTCGCCGCCCTCGCGCTTCTCGCCGCGTTCGAGTATCTCGTGCTGGGACTTCCAACGGAGCTGCCACTGTGGGACGCCTTTCTGCGGGCGCGGGGGACATGACTACCGCGCCGCGACCCCGCCCTGATGTTGCCACGCTCGGGTGGATCTGCACCAGCGTGCATGCCTTCCTCACGCTGGTCAGCATCGGCGCCTTCGCCGTGATGATCGGGCGACCGATCCCGGCCGACGCCGACCCCGACTGGTGGCGTGCCTCCTATGCCTTCGGGATGAAGTACATGGGAGCGTTGGTACTGGTCCTTGGATTCCTCGGCGCGTTGCTGGCGCTCTGGTCGGTCGTCGGACGCCGTCGTGCCATGCAGGCGACCCTCAGCGTGGTCGCGTTCACGCTTGCGATCGAACTGATCGGGGCCGCAACCGGGATCCCGTTCGGCAAGCACAGCTACGGCACGGACCTGGGGTACCGCGTGCTCGGGCTGGTCCCGTTCACGATCCCGTTGTCCTGGTTCCTGATGTTGTATGCCACCACGGGTCTGGCCCTGCGTGCCGGGTTCGGCCCCCTCGGCACGGCGGGACTGGCGACCGTGGGCCTGCTCGCCTGGGACGTCCTGATGGAGCCGGCGATGAGTGCGGCATATCCGTTCTGGCTCTGGCGTGACACCGGTATCTGGCATGGCATGCCGCTCGCCAACTGGCTGGCGTGGGCGACGATCGGGCCGATCATCGGGTGGATGCTCCACCGGCTCGCGGGCCCGGCACTCCAAGAGATCGCCCAGACGCGCCAACCCGATGTCCTGTATCTGATCAATGGGCTGTTGCCACTTGCCCTCGCGCTTCGGTACAACCTCTTCGGTGCCGCGCTGGTCGGCGGACTGGCGATGGGGATCTTCTGGGCGCTCCCGTCGATCATCAGCGTGGTCCGTCGTGGCGCCCACCGGCCGGTGCGCATTGGGTGAGGGCCGCCGATGCTGACGCTACCGGCCGACGGGGTCTGGCGTCGGCGCCTGATCGCCATGATCTCCTCGCCCCGGTGGCAAGCCTGGGCGAGTGCCTTTCCCCTGACGCGTCCGTTCGCCCGCCGTGCCTCGCGTCAGGCGTTCGATCTCTGCGCCGGCTTCGTGTACTCGCAGGTCCTGCTGGCGGTGACCCGCCTTCGCCTCCTCGAGCAGTTGGTCGAGGCCCCGCAGCCCCTCGCTCAGCTCGCGACCACCTCGGCGCTGCCTGAGGATTCAATGCAGCGCCTGCTCTCGGCGGCGACCGCGCTGCAGTTGACACGACGCCGGAGGGATGGGCGCTACGACCTCGGTCCGCTCGGCATGGCGATGGTGGGCCGCGATGATTTTCGCGCGCTCTTTGAGCACAACACCCTCCTCTATCACGACCTCGCGGATCCCGTGGCCCTGTTGCGGCGCGGGCGGCACGACGACACCGCCCTCGCGCAGTTCTGGCCCTATGCCCGCGCCGCCACGCCAGGCGACGTCCCTGCGGATGCGGCGGCGAGCTATAGTGCCGTGATGGCCGCGTCCCAGCCTCAGGTCGCGGCGGAGGCGCTGGCGTGTTACGACGTCCGGCGACATCGACGGCTCCTCGATGTCGGTGGCGGGGAAGGGGTCTTTCTCCGCCATGCCGCCGAGCGGGCTCCCCATCTTGGCCTCCAGCTCTTCGACCTCCCGGAGGTGGCGCGGCGGGGCGCGGCGGCCCTCACCGCAGCCGGCCTCGGCCCGCGCCTCACCGTCACCGGCGGCGACTTCTTTCGCGACCCGTTGCCGACGGGCGCCGATCTCATCTCGCTGGTACGGGTCCTCCACGATCACGACGACGCGCCGGTCCGCCAACTTCTCCGCCACGCCCGCGAGGCGCTCGCCCCCGGCGGCACCCTGCTGGTCGTGGAACCGATGGCAGGCGTGGCAGGAGCCGAGGCCGTCGGCGAGGCCTACTTCGCGCTCTATTTGCTCGCGATGGGAAGCGGCCGGGCCCGCACGCCCAGCGAACTCGAGGCGATGCTGCGCGAAGCCGGATTCCGCCAGATCCGCCGGCATGTCGTCCGTTCTCCCATCCGCACCGGGGTCCTCAGCGCCACCACTTAGCAAGTTGAGGCGTCCCGGTGCTCCCGGGCGGGGCAGGGCGCGTCGACGCTTGTACCAAAGGCTTGACACTCCCGACTGTAAGGGTTAGTTTACAGTCACGAGCACCTCGGTGACCAACACCCCACCAGCGTCCTTCGACCAAGGCACCCGTGGACACTCTCGCTGTCGTCCTGGAGGAACCCCTGCACCTCTCGCTTCGGCGACTGGCGTTGTCGCCCCTGCCTGGGGATGATGACGTGGTCGTGGCGGTGGAGTGGACGGGGATTTCTGCTGGGACAGAGCGGTTGCTGTGGACTGGGCGGATGCCCGCGTTTCCTGGGCTGGGCTATCCGCTGGTGCCGGGCTACGAGACGGTCGGTCGCGTGGAGTGGGCCGGGAGCAATGCGCAGCACGCTCTTGGGGATCGGGTCTTTCTGGCCGGTGCCCGGTGTTTTGGCGAGACGCGTGCCCTGTTCGGCGGGGCCGCCTCTCGCATCGTGGTGCCCAGCGACCGGGCGATCCGGGTGGCCCCGGCCCTTGGCGAGGACGGCGTCCTGCTCGCCCTGGCGGCGACCGCCTACCATGCCGCGTGGGGCGCTGAGGGTTCGCACCCGGATCTGATCATCGGGCATGGCGCCCTCGGACGGCTGCTCGCGCGACTCGCGGTGGCGGTCCGCCCCGAGGCGCCGCCGCCGGTGGTCTGGGAGACCAACCCGGTGCGCCTCGATGGCGGCGTGGGCTATCCCGTCATGCATCCGGGCGATGACACGCGTCACGACTACCGCGCGATCTACGACGTCTCCGGCGACTCCGGCATTCTCGACACGCTGATGGGGCGGCTCGCCCCTGGGGGGGAGATCGTGCTCGCCGGGTTCTACTCGGAGCCGCTGCACTTCACGTTTGCGCCCGCCTTCCTGCGCGAGGCGCGCCTGCGCGTCGCTGCCGAATGGCGTCCCGCCGACCTGACGGCCGTGGTGGCATTGCTGGACGCGGGACGGCTTCCCCTGGGCGGCCTGATCACACATCGCGCGGCCCCAACGGAGGCCGAGGCAGCGTACGCGACCGCGTTCGGTGATCCGACCTGCATCAAGATGATTCTCGACTGGAGGGGTCACGCATGAGCGTGGGAACCACGGCGCAGGCGGAGTACGACGCGCGCCTTCGAGCGGAAGCGGCCGAGGATATGCCGGAGCCAGCCAGCGTCGACGCGACGCCGGTGACCAAGGAGACGCAGATCATCGCGATCTACGGCAAGGGCGGGATCGGCAAGAGCTTCACCCTCGCCAATCTCAGCTACATGATGGCGCAGCAGGGAAAGCGGGTGTTGCTGATCGGCTGCGACCCGAAGTCCGACACCACGTCGCTGCTCTTCGGCGGCAAGAGCTGCCCCACGATCATCGAGACCTCCTCCCGCAAGAAGGCCGCGGGCGAGGAAGTCGCGATCGGCGATGTCTGCTTCATGCGGGACGGCGTCTTCGCGATGGAACTGGGCGGCCCGGAGGTTGGTCGCGGCTGCGGCGGCCGCGGGATCATTCACGGCTTCGAGCTGCTCGAGAAGCTCGGCTTCCACGACTGGGGCTTTGACTTCGTACTGCTCGACTTCCTGGGTGACGTGGTGTGCGGTGGCTTCGGCCTCCCGATTGCCCGCGACATGTGTCAGAAGGTCATCGTGGTCGGCTCCAACGATCTCCAGTCGCTCTACGTCGCCAACAACGTCTGCTCGGCGGTGGAGTACTTCCGCAAGCTCGGCGGCAACGTCGGCGTGGCGGGTCTGGTGATCAACAAGGACGACGGCACCGGCGAGGCACAGGCCTTCGCGGACGCCGCAGGGATCCCGGTGCTCGCCGCGATTCCGGCCAACGAGGACATCCGCCGCAAGAGTGCCAACTACGAGATCGTTGGCCAGCCTGGCTCGCAGTGGGCGTCGCTCTTCGAGCAGCTCGGTGCCGCGGTGGCCGAGGCGCCGCCGCTCCGCCCGACGCCGTTGACCCCCGACGGATTGCTCGGGCTCTTCAGCAGCGAGACCACCGGTCGCGACGTGGCACTCAAGCCTGCGACGATGGCGGACATGCGTGGCATCGATCATGTCGAGGTCCCGTCCCTTGAAGTCGTCTACGACACCGTCTGAGCCGCCCATGACCACACGCGCCCTCCCCATCGCCGACGCCACGCCCGCTGCCTCCGCAGCGGCGAGTGGCTGCCATGGTGGCCGGGAGACCCTGATCGAGGCCGCACGCGCTGCCGGCAAAGGCGAGATGCTCGACGCGCTCGCCCGCGATTACCCGCGTGGGCCGCATGATCAGCCGCAGTCGATGTGCCCCGCCTTTGGCTCGCTCCGGGTCGGCCTCCGGATGCGCCGCACGGCCACGATCCTCTCCGGTTCCGCCTGCTGCGTGTACGGCCTGACCTTCACCTCGCACTTCTACGGCGCGCGACGCACGGTCGGCTATGTGCCGTTCAACTCCGAGACTCTGGTGACGGGACAATTGTTCGAGGATATCCGCAAGGCGGTCTTCGATCTGGCGGATCCGGAGCTCTATGACGCGGTGATCATCACCAACCTCTGTGTGCCGACGGCCTCGGGCGTTCCGCTCGATCTCCTGCCGGATCAGATCGAAGGGGTGCGCATCATCGGCATCGACGTCCCGGGGTTTGGTGTCCCGACGCATGCTGAGGCGAAGGATGTGCTCGCCGGGGCGATGCTGAAGGTTGCCCGACTGGAAGCCGCGCAGGGCCCAGTCGCCAGGCCGGCGAACGCAGTGACCGATCGCCCGACGGTGACGCTCCTCGGTGAGCTCTTCCCGGTCGACCCGATGGGGATTGGTGCCCTGCTGGCCCCGCTTGGGCTGGCGGTCGGTCCGACGGTTCCCTGTCGCGAATGGCGCGAGCAGTATGCGGCGCTGGCGTCGCCGATCGTGGCCGCGCTCCATCCGTTCTATACCGCCTCGGTGCGCGAGTTCGAAGCGGCCGGCCGCACGATTGTGCCGTCGGGTCCGGTCGGGGTCGATGGGACGGCCGCGTGGCTCGAGGCGATTGGTCAGGCCGCCGGCGTGAGTGCGGCAGACATCGCCTCGGCCAAGCAGGCCGCGTTGCCCGCGATTGAAGCAGCCGTCGCCAAGCACCGGATTGCGGGTCGGGTGACCGTCAGTGGCTACGAAGGGAGCGAGCTGCTGGTGGCCAGACTTCTCGTCGAGGCGGGCGCCGAAGTGCCGTATGTCGGCACCGCCTGCCCCAAGACGCCGTGGAGCGCACCGGATCGCGAGTGGCTCGAGGCCCGCGGCACGGTGGTGCAGTATCGCGCCTCCCTGGAGCAGGACCTGAATGCCGTGCGTGCCTTCCAGCCCGATCTCGCCATCGGGACCACCCCGGTGGTGCAGGCGGCGAAGGAGCAGGGGACGCCCGCGGTGTACTTCACCAACTTGATCTCGGCCCGACCACTCTTCGGCGTGGCGGGTGCGGGCTCACTGGCCGCGACCGTGAACGGGGCGATTCGCGGTGCGGATCGGCTCAACCGGATGCGCAGTTTCTTTGCGGGCGTGGGCGAAGGGGCAGCGACCGGCTATGGCCATCGCACCGTGCCGGTGGAGCGCCCCGTCACGAGCTGGCGCCCGAAGAAGGCCGCCAAGGATGATGGCACCATGACCGACGTCGGAGGGGCGTGAGCATGCTGGTCCTCGATCACGATCGCGCGGGTGGCTATTGGGGGGCAGTCTATGCCTTCGCCGCCGTGCGGGGGCTGCAGGTGGTCATCGACGGGCCGGTGGGCTGCGAGAATCTCCCCGTCACCTCGGTGCTGCACTACACCGATGCCCTCCCGCCGCACGAGCTCCCGATCGTGGTGACCGGGCTGTCCGAGGACGACCTGGCGCGTCACGGCACCGAGGCGGCCATGCGTCGCTCGCATGCCACGCTCGATCCGAAGCGGCCGGCCGTGGTCGTCACCGGGAGCATCTCCGAGATGATCGGTGGCGGCGTGACCCCCGAGGGATCCGGGTTGCTGCGCTTCCTCCCCCGCACCATCGACGAAGACCAGTGGCAGTGCGCCGACCGGGCAATCAGCTGGCTCTGGACCGAGTTCGGCGCCAAGCGTGCGCGTCGGAAGCCGGGACCGCGCCCTGAGGGCGCCAAGCCGAAGGTCAACATCATCGGTCCGATCTACGGCACCTTCAACATGCCGAGCGATCTCGCCGAGATGCGCCGCCTGATCGAGGGGATCGGCTGCGAGGTCAACCTGGTCTTCCCGCTCGGCACGCACCTCGATGACATCGCCAAGCTCGCCGACGCCGACGTGAACGTCGTGCTGTACCGCGAGTTCGGACGGAAGCTGTGCGAACTGCTGGGCAAGCCGTACCTGCAGGCCCCGATCGGCATGGAGAGCACCACGCGCTTTCTGGAAGCGTTGGGTGAACATGCCGGGGTCGATCCGCAGCCGTTCATTGCCCAGGAGAAGCACGTCACGCTGAAGCCGATCTGGGATCTCTGGCGCAGCGTCACGCAGGATTTCTTCCAGAGCGCGCCGTTCGGCGTGGTGGCCAACGAGACGTACACCCGCGGCATCCGGTCCTTCCTCGAGGACGAACTCGGGATGCCGTGCGCGTTCGCGGTGCCACGCCTTCCGGGCAAGAAGACGGACAACGCCGAGGTGCGCCGCCTGGTGCAGAAGGCGCCGCCGCTGGTCTGCTTCGGGAGCTACAACGAGCGGATGTATCTGGCCGAGATCGGGTCGAAGGCGTCGTACGTCCCGGCGTCGTTCCCCGGGGCGATCATCCGGCGGCACACCGGCACGCCCTTCATGGGCTACGCCGGCGCGACGTATCTGGTGCAGGAAGTCTGCAACGCCCTCTTCGATGCGCTCTTCCACATCCTCCCGCTCGGCACCGAGCTCGACGCCGCGGCGCTGGCCACGCCAGCGCGGCATGCTCCCGCGACGATGCCCTGGGATGATGACGCGACGACCCTGTTGCATGAGTTGGCGGAGGCGCAGCCCTTTCTGGTGCGCATCTCGGCCGCGAAGCGGTTGCGGGAAACCGCCGAGAAGTCGGCCCGCGAGGCGGGACGCATGCAGGTGCAGGTTGAGGACCTCGAGTCGGCTTTGGCTGGCATCGGGTAGCAGGTGTGGGCACGGGCGCTGCGAGGTCGCAGCGACCGAGGGCGCCTCGGGCGCCAACGGATGGACACTCTAACTCGGCTCGGAAGGGAGGTGAATAGAATGGCTGAACCTGGATCGCTCCGCGGCTCCACCGGTTTCACGGAAGAGGAAGCGCGGGAATTCCATGGCGGGTACATGCGAGGGTTTGCGGTGTGGCTTGCTGTGGCCGTTGTGGCTCACTGGTTGACGTGGTCTTGGAAACCCTGGTTCTAAAGGAGCACGACTATGCACCGCATGTGGCTCTACGTGGATCCCCGCAAGGCGATGGTCGCTCAGGGCGTTTTCCTGTTCGCCCTCGCCGCGATGATCCATTTCATCCTCCTCTCCACGCCGAAGTACAACTGGCTGGGGGAGGGCGGCAACGCAGCGAGTGTGGCGGCCATGACGCCGCTCCCGCGCTGACGCTGGAC
>JBBRGR010000061.1:0-8273 GCA_038223815.1 Gemmatimonadales bacterium | reverse complement strand
ATCCTCGGCCCGCCGGAGGGGCGCCACGGCCAGTCCCGCATCCAGCCGGTCGCGGGCCGCGAGCCGGGCTGCCACCGCAGACACCGCCTCGGGATGGGGCTCCTGGCCCTCCTGAAGCAGCCGGCGCCGCGCCCGCGCCTCCGGGGTCGCCGTCAGGAAGACCTTGAGCACCGCATCGGGGAAAACCACCGTCCCGATGTCCCGCCCATCCATGACCCCGCCTCCCGCCGCGGCGACCGCCCCCCGCAAGCGACGGTTCACCCAGGCACGCACCCCGGGAAGGGCCGCCACTCGCGACACTTCCGCCGTGACCTCGGGCGAGCGAATGTCCGCCTCGATCGACATGCCATGCGCCCGGAGGGCCAACTCGGTTCCCACCGGCACCAAGGCGAGTCCGGCCCGGTCCGCGGCGGCGCACACGGCGTCCTCGCCATCCAACTGGTCACGGACTGCCAACCACGTGAGCGCGCGATAGAGCGACCCCGAGTCCACGTGAAGCAACCCGAGGCGGTGCGCCACCGCCGCGGCCGTGCTCGATTTCCCCGAGGCCGCCGGCCCGTCGATCGCAATCATGGGTGGGGTCATGCGTGCCGACCGAAGAGGGCGGCGTGGGCCATGTCAAAGTCGGGAAAGGAGACAGCGGCGCAGGCGGGGTCATCGATGACAATGCGCGAGCCGCGCGTCCCGCCGAGCACCGTGAAGGCCATGGCGATCCGATGGTCCCCGCCGGTGACCACGCGACCGCGAAATGGGCCCGGGCTCCCCTCGACCAGCAGGTCATCGCCCTCGGCGGCAGCGTGCACGCCGACCGCCCGCAGGTTACGGACAATCAGGGCCAGCCGATCGCTCTCCTTGACGCGGAGTTCGCCCACCCCCGCAAAGCGGGAGATTCCCTCCGCGCGTGCCGCAAGGCAGGCGAGGATGGGAATTTCGTCAATGACGCCCGGAACCTCCTCCGGGGCCACTGCGACGGCACGGAGCGTGGTCGGACTGGTCACCAGGTCGCCGATCGGTTCGCCGAAGGGCTCCTCCTCGTCCAGCACCAGCAGGCGGGCCCCCATCCGGGTCAGAACGTGCAGATAGCCGGTCCGGGTGGGATTCAACCCGACGCCCGCGATGCGCGCCTCACCGCCTTCGGCGAGGAGGATGGCGGCGAGCAGGAAGGCGGCCGAGGACGGATCCCCAGGAACCTGCATCGCGAAAGGGCGGAATGCTCCCGTGGGCTCGAGCCGGAGCCACCCCTTGGTTCGCGTGACCGCGAAGCCGTTGGCTCCCAGCATCCGTTCGGTGTGATCCCGGGTCACCGCAGGTTCCCGCAGGGCGACCGGCACGCCGGCAACGGCGCCGGCCGGCAGGAGAGCGCTCTTGACCTGCGCCGAGGCGACGGGCAATTGCCACTCGAGCGCGCTGAGGCGACCGCCGCGGATGGTCAACGGGAGCCCATCGCGGCCACCGTCGTCCACGCGGGCGCCCATGGCGGAGAGGGGTTCGGTCACCCGGCGCATGGGGCGTTGACGGAGCGATGCATCACCGGAGAGAGTCGCGGCGAAGCGGTGGCCGGCCAGAATCCCCAGCATCAGGCGCGCGGTGGTCCCGGAATTGCCACACTGCAACGTGCCGGCGGGGACCGCGAGCCGCCGGCGACCACGCACCTCGACCACCTGACCCGCCCGGAGGGCAGAGATCTGCGCCCCCAGGGCGCGAAGCACGCGGGCCGTGGAGCGGGCATCGAGCGAGCCCAGCGCCCCGCCAATGATCGAGTGGCCGGGGGCCAGGGCGCCGAGCATCAAGGCCCGGTGGGTGATGCTCTTGTCCCCGGGAACCCGATGGGTTCCCTCGGCGACAAAGCGGGACGCAGGAGGCAGGTGGGACTCCGACACGAAAGAGAGGGGTCCAAAATCGCGAGCAGGAATCGTATCTTTCCCGGGTTCGCGGAACAACACCACGCGCTCCCCAACCCCGACCGCCCTTCACGATGGATCGACATGACCGGACCTGACGCCGACACCATGCCTGACGCCTGGATTGGGCCGTACCTCGTCGAGGCGGGGCTCGTCCCATCGGAGCGGTTGCCTGTGCTGGTCGCGATTCAGGGGCAGACGCTGTGGAAGGCCGTTGTCGATACCGGGTTGGCCACGGACGGGGACATCGCCGGCCTGCTCGCCACGCGCTTTCGGCTCGCCGTCGCCGATCTCGCCGCCGCGGATCCGCGTGCCGTCGCCGTCCTCCCCGAGGCCGCCGCACGCAAGTATCACGTGGTGGCCTTGGCGCTCGATGAGCGCACGGTTCGGATCGCCACCGGCGACCCCCGCGATTTCGCCGCGGAACAGGACCTGGGCTTCCTCACCGGCCGGGACGTGACACTCGAGGTTGCTGCCCCGTCCGCGATCGCCGAGAAGCTGGACGAGTTCTACCGCCCGGAGAACTCGATCAACCGGCTGCTGCAGGGACTCGCCCCGTCGGCGGTCGAGGTGCAGATCAGCGAGCCCGTGGGCGATCGCGATCCCGCCCTCGACGCCCCGATGTCGAAGCTGGTGGACGCGATGATCTCCGACGCGGTGCAGGCTGGCGCCAGCGACATCCACTCGGAAGTGGAGGGGATCCACGTCATCGTCCGCTACCGGGTGGACGGCATCCTGCGGGAGGTGATGCGCCTCCCCGAAGCCGCCGGTCCCTCGCTGGTCCGACGCGTCAAGATCATCGCCGGCCTCGACGTCACCAACTCGATGACGCCGCAGGACGGTCGCAGCAGTATCAAGGTGGCCGGGCAGTTCGTGGACATGCGCGTGGCCACCGCGCCAGTCGCACGGCGCGGCGAGAAGCTGGTCATCCGCATCCTGAACAAGTCGAATCTCCGCGCCTCGATTCCCGACCTCAACCTGCCCGTCGAGGAAGAGTCGGTCCTGATGCGCATGCTCAGCCACCGGGAGGGCATGTTGCTGGTCACCGGCCCCACCGGGTCCGGCAAGACCACCACGCTGTACGCCGTCCTCAATCACCTGCGTACCGGCAAGGTGAATATCGTCACGGTGGAGGACCCGGTCGAGTACGATGTCGATGGCATCTCGCAGATGCAGGTCAACGAGGCGCAGGGATTCACCTTCGCGACCGCGCTCCGCTCGGTGCTGCGGCAGGATCCCGACATCGTGCTGGTCGGCGAGATTCGTGACGGCGAAACCGCCACGATCGCGATTCAGGCCGGCCTCACCGGCCACTTCGTCTTCTCGACGCTGCACACCAACGACGCCGTCTCGGCGATTGTCCGCCTGCGGGACATGGGCGTCGACTCCTTCAAGATCGGCACGGTGTTGCGGGGCATCGTGGCCCAGCGACTCGTCCGTCGGGTCTGTCCGCGGTGCGCTGTCGAGATTCCGCTGGAGGAGATTCCGGTGCAGGCCCGCCCACCCGAGGGTTACACCGGGACGTTCACCCCGCGGAAGGGCGCCGGGTGCAAGGGCTGCAGCGGGACCGGCTACAAGGGTCGGATTGCCGTCATGGAACTGCTCCCGGTCGAAGGCGCCGTGGGCGGACTCATCGAGGGGGGGGCGTCGCAGCAGGCGATTCTTGAGGCGTCCCGCCCCTACGGCATGCGCACGCTCTGGGAGAGTGGACTGATCCGCTTCTGGGGCGGGCTCACCTCCTTCGAGGAGATTCATCGGGTGCTCGGCGAGACGTTCGAGCGGAGTGTGCGCGCCGATGAGGCGAGTCACCCGACGCCCGCCCCAGCGGCGGCCGTGACCCAGCGCGCCCACTCGGGTACGGCGGCGGCCGACGGGAGCGGGGCCACGGTCCTGCTTGCCGATGACGATGCCCAGATGCGCCGCCTGGTGCGGACCGTGCTCGAGCGGGAAGGATTCCGCGTGATTGAGGCCGCCGATGGGCTCGACGCGCTGGAAGCCATCGAGACCCAGGCGGTGGACCTGGTCCTCCTGGACCACGATATGCCGCGACTCACCGGACTGGGTGTGCTCGAAGAGCTGCGGGCCGCCGTCGCGACCGCGACCCTTCCCGTCATCATGCTGACGGCACGCACGGACGATACCGAAACGCAAGCGCTCGAACTGGGCGCCCACGACTACCTGACCAAACCGGTGCAGCCGCGCTCCCTCGTGGCGCGCGTCCGTGCCGTGTTGAAGCGCAGCCGGATGGAGTGATCCCATGATCCTGATCGTCGAAGACAGCCCGGACAACATGAAGCTGTTCCGCACCCTGCTCACCTTGAAGGGCCACGAGATCGTGGGACTCAACGGGGGCGACGAGTTGTTCGCCACGCTGGCCGCACGACGTCCCGACCTGGTCCTGATGGACATCCAGATGCCGGGCAAGGATGGATTCACGCTCCTCGGCGAGATCCGCGCGTCGGAGTACCGCGACCTGCGCGTCGTGGCGTTGACCGCGCATGCGATGGCGGGCGATCGCGAGCGCGCGCTGGAAGCCGGCTTCGACGGCTACATCACCAAGCCGATCGACATCCGCGCCTTCCCGGAGCAGGTCGCCCAGGCCCTCGCGGGCGAGGCGCCCCAGAATGCCTGACCGAGGCGCCCCGCAGACCTCGGCCGCGCTGAGCGAGGCGGTCGGCGCGGTGGTCGAGGAGTCCGCCCGGCGCCTCCGGGACGTCGATGCCCGCGAGCCTGCTCCGCGACCGCTGGATGCCGGATGGCTGGCCGCTGCACTCGGGAGTTGGGGGCTCGTCGCGGGATTGCTCTTGTTACAACCGCCGGTCGCGAGCGGCCCGCCCCACCAGCCGTGGGTGCCCGCGCCCGCACTCGCGGAAGCGTCGGTGCGCTATGGCCTCTGGCTGGCGCACCATCGGATCGAGGCCTTCCGCGCTGGGCAGAATCGGCTCCCCGTCTCGCTGGCCGAGGCCGGCGTGGTCGACACGAGCCTGCGCATGAGCAGCCTCACCCGCGATGACTACGCCGTGGCTGGCCAGCAGGGCAAGGTCGTGCTGCTCCTGACCAGTGGGATGGCACCGGACTCGTTCCTTGGCCGCAGCCTCGCTCGGCTTCGGCAGCCCTAGGGCATCACCAGCAGACGACCTCCCCGGGGTGCGTCAGTGCGCGATGCGGGGCAGCGCTCGGCGGACCGCGGAAGATCCCGCAGTGGGCGGGTGCGGCGAGGGGCTCGCGAGACTCCACCACCGCCGACCATCCGTCAGGCGGGCGACTCGCGAACTGCAGGATCACGCTGGATGCCGGGGTGAACGCGACAACACCGTCCCGGGCCGTCTCATCGATGCGCTCGGCGAAGCGGCCCGAACGCGCTGCCCAACTCGACTGCAACGCGTCCAGTCGGCGCAGTTCCGCGATGAGCCCCGCGCGAAGCCGCTGATCGGTCCGGCGTGCCAGCGCAGCCTGGGCGAGGATGCCCATCGACACGAGAAGGCCACAGGTCGCGAGCGCAACGAGGCGAAAGCGCCACGGCGGCGAGATGGTGGGTGGCGGTGGCTCCATGACCGTGGAGTCTCGCTAGAGATGGCAGGTCCGGCAATCCCCACCTCGCAGCGGAGGAATGACCCATGGATGAGCATGACACCCGGCGAGACCTGGTCGACGCCCTGCAGGCCGTGGTGGACGACGGGAACACGGTGACGGCATCCGCACGCCGGGCACCACCGGGACCGCCCACCGCGCGGCGGAATCTCTCGGTGCTCGTGGCCGCTGGCGCGGTGCTGCTCGCGTGGCTCTGGATCGCACGGCCTGCCGCGGTCTTCGCGCCTGGAACGCCGGCAATCCAGTCCGCGGAGCAGCGCGAGGCGATCGCCCGATTTGCCCTCTACCTCGAGCGCGCCCGGGTCGACCAATTTGTGGCGGAGCGTGGGCGGATGCCGACGACACTCGCCGAGGCGGGTGAGGTTGAAGCCGGTGTGCAGTATCACCCGGAGGGTCGTGACTTCACGCTGGACATACGGGACTGTGCGATCCAGCTCCGCCTGACGAACCGGATGAACGCCGACTCATTCCTGGGCGATGCACTCGGTCGGATTCCGAAGCCGAACGCTCAGTAGCAGGCGGGCACGCCTGGAATCGTCACCTTGGCATTCGGCGCATAGGCCTTGTGACCGATATAGATCCCGCAGACATCACCGCCCTTGGTCGTGACCGAGGGGTTCTTGGCCGTGGCCGTCCAGCCTGAACCTCTGGCTCCGGCAGGATTGTGACGCGTCATCTTGATGGCATTGCCGCTGCTGGGGATGAACGAAATTCGTCCCCCCGCTCCCTTGGCCACGAGTTCCGGACCGCTGGTGATCCCCCCGGCATAGTCGTTGGCCGCGGAGAAGTACCCTTCCTGCAACGCCACCAGGTTCTTGAGGTCGCTGAGCATCGAGGTCCGGTAGGCGCGCTCCTTGGTGTACTGCAATCGCGGGATGGCGAGCGTCGCAAGAATCCCGAGCACCACCATGACCACCAGCATTTCGACGAGGGTGAAGCCCCCGGATCGTTCGCGCATGGCATCCCTCCTGGTCCAGTGTGTGGAAGCGCGCGGAGTGCTCGGGCCCGGACTCGAACCGGGACGGGGTTGCCCCCTGGGGATTTTAAGTCCCCTGCGTCTGCCATTTCGCCACCCGAGCCGACCTCACACAATATGGCACGTCGGGGGGCGCGATGCCGCCCCACTATCTTCCGCCCGATGATCCGGACCCTGCTCCCCGCCCTCCTGCTGGCGACTCCCCTGGCCTCGCTCGTCGGGCAGTTGCCACTGCTCACGGCCCCCGCAGGAACCCTGCGCATCGAACTCGGTGGAGGGTTCTTCCCGACCGATGCGGTCCGCGTAGACGGCGCCCGCATGCTGCTGGATTCGCGCCTCAGCGGTCCGCTGACCGCCACCACCACGCCGCTGCTCGGACGCGTTGCCGCCGATCTCGCGACGGTGCTGGGCCGTCCGGCGAATGCGCTCTCCCTCGGCGCGCTGACTGCCGTCGCCGAACAGCAGCGCGGTGTCGCTACGCTCGGCCTGGGCGTCGGGATCACCCGACGGCTCACGTTCTCCGCGGTGGTGCCGATCGTCTCCACGCGAACCCAGCTCCTCCTCCGCCCCGATGTCGCCGGTGCGACAGTCGGGCTGAATCCAGCGGACCCCTCGCTCGGCACGGCCAACGGGATTGCACAGACCGGCTCGTTTTTCACCGCGTTCGATGCCGCGCTCACGACGCTCACCACGCGGATCGCCGAAGGGAGTTACGCCGACCCGGCGCAGCGGCAGTTGGCGGAACAGACGTTGGCGCGCGGCACCGCGCTCCGCGATGGTCTTCAGGCCATTCTGGTGGACCCGATCCATGCCGCGGCGGTGCTCCCGACCGCAGCAAGCAGTGATGGCGTCGCGCTTCTGGGATTGCTCACCACGCTGGATGGGACGCTTGGCTCACTCGGCAGCACGCCGATCGGGACGACCCCAGCGCTGCCAACCGCCGTCCTCACCGAGAGCGATTTCACCGCACTGCTGCGGGCGCCCACGGGGTTCGGCATCACCGCCCCAGAGGATATTCCGCCGGTGGGCATCGGCGATGTGGAGTTGGCACTCACGGCGGAACTCCTGCGACGCGGTGCCCCGGGTGATGCACGGTGGCTCGGCGTCTGGGCACGCGGTGGCGCCCGACTTTCGACCGGTACCGCGCCCCGCGCGGAGTTCCTGCTCGATCAGGGGAGCGGCGACGGACAGCCGGACGTGGAGTTCGGTGGCACGATAGAACTGGGGCGGCACCGCTTCGGCCTTCGCGCTGATGCGGTGATGACCGTGCAACTCAGTGGTACCGCCTCCGAGCGCCCGGGAAATCGGGACCAACTCCTGCGGCCGGCGCGCGGCACCGCGCTCTTCGCCCGCAATCCCGGCGACCTGCTGGCCGTGACGGCACAACCGTTCTTCCGGCTCGCGCCGCATCTGGCCATCACCGGACTGGTCCAGCACCAGCGGCGCGGCGCCGACCGTCTCACGTGGGCCGACCCAACGCTGACGATTGATGGGCTCGACCTCGGCGCGCTGACGGCGGGGACCGCCGCGAATGCCACCCGAGTCGGTGTCGGACTCAGCTATGTGCATGACGGTCTGAGCCGCGAGGGCATCCTTCGCATGCCGGTGGAGGCAGGTCTCTCGATCGAGCGCACCGTCGGCAGCAGCGCGGGCGTGGTGGCGACGCCGCTCACGACGCGCATTGTGTTTCGGGTCTACAAGGCGCTCAGCGGGCGCTGACGCCCTCCCCGAGCAACGCGCGCGCGAGCCCACGTGCTGCCTCGCCCTGCCCGCCCAGCATTCGCGCGACCTCAAGCACGCGATCC
>JBBRGR010000060.1:0-8275 GCA_038223815.1 Gemmatimonadales bacterium | reverse complement strand
GACGGAAACAGCCGTGCGCGTGGCGCTCCGCACCCAGCAGATCCTCGCCTACGAGACCGGGGTGGCCCACAGTGCCGACCCGCTCGGCGGTTCGTACCTGGTCGAGGCGCTCACCGACCAGTTGGAGGCCGAGGCCGAGGTGATCTTCTCCACGGTCGCCGAGATGGGTGGAACCGTGGCGGCAATCAATGCCGGGTGGTTCCAACGGGAGATCGCCCGATCCGCGTCCCGCTTCCAGTCGGAAATGGAGTCGGGGCGACAGACCATCGTCGGGCTCAATGCGTTTGTCGAGGAGTCGGAAGCGCCGATCGAGATCCTCAAGATCGATGCGAGTGCCGAGACACAGCAGCGCGCGCGGATGCAGCAGATGCGCGCGAGTCGCGACGATGGCCTCGTCGCCCAGCGCCTCGCGGCCCTGACCGAGGCCGCGCGACAGGACGTGAATGTCATTCCCGCGATGCTGGACTGCGCGCGGGGGTATTGCACGTTGTACGAGATTCGGCACGCCCTCGAGACCGTCTGGGGTGCGTACCGCGAGCCGGTGTTCTTTTAGCCCACGTGAGGATACCCATGGCCACCGCACGGCAGTCTGCCAGCGGCCGTGACCTGTTGCGGATGAAGCCCGGTCCGCACCCGGTCGTCACTTGCTACCTGAAGATCGAGAGCCGGGATCGCGCCCGGAAGAAGTACCTGACCAAGCTCAGGAACCGGGTCAAGGGGATCGAGCCCAGTCTGGCGGCTTCGACCTGGAGCAAGGCGCACCAGGAGGCCGCCCGCCTCGATCTGGCGCGCATTCTCGACTATCTCGGCGACGAGAAGAACTTGCCGGACTCCCCGGGGATCGCCCTCTTCGCCTCGGCGGGCCACAAGCTCTTCGAGGTGCATGAGCTGCCCCGCGTCCATCGCTCGCGTCTGGTCGTGGATCGCACGCCCTTGGTGCGTGAGCTTGCCGCTACGGAAGAGGAATTCGGCCGGCTTTTCACCGTGACGATGGACAAGACCACGGCCTTGATCTGGGAAGTCACGGCGTTCGCGGCCAAGGTGGTGCGCAAGGTGGCCAGCGACGTGACCCCTGGCGTGCGCTTTCACGCGGGTCCGAATGCGGCCCATGGCGAGCACACCTTCCACAACCGCATCGCCAATGAGCGCAAGCGACATCTCGAAACCGTCGCCCGGGCGCTCTTCGAGGTCGATCGGGCGTCGCCAGGTCACCAGATTGTGCTGGCGGGCGCGGGCAACGATGCCCAGGCCCTCGAGCCCTTTCTCCACCGCTACGTCGCCGATCGTCTGATCGGTCTCGCACGATTGGCACCGAAGGACGCCACCCCAGGCGCCGTGCATCAACTGACGATGGAGGTGCGCGAGGCGCATGCGCGCGCCTCCGAGGGGCACCACATCGAGGAACTCGCCGAGGGCCTGGGGACGGGGTGGGCCGTCAACGGCGTGCGCGAGACCCTGAAGGCGCTGGCCAATGGTCAGGTGCGACTCCTGCTGGTGCGCGGCGACGCGTCGCTGGAAGGCTTCCGCTCGATGGCGACCGGGCGCCTGTCCCCGCTCGCCCGGGACCTGCGCGACGACGGCGAGGTCATCCCGAGCCTCGATGTGCTGGACGATGCCATTGAAGAGGCACTGCGTCAGCGCGTGGCGTTGGATGTGGTCTACGATCCCGAGGCGTCCGAGGCCGTGGATGGCCTGGCCGGCCTCCTGCGTTTCAAGTGAGCCGATTCGCGAGGATGGCGGAATGATGGCAGTCGCTGATGCACCAGCGCTCGGTCGCCCGATTCGGGTGCTGGTGGCGAAGCCCGGATTGGACGGGCATGATCGCGGGGCCAAGGTGGTGGCGGCTGCGCTGCGGGATGCCGGCATGGAAGTCATCTACACCGGACTCCACCAGACGCCGGAGATGATCGCCACCGCGGCGGTGCAGGAGGACGTCGACGTCGTCGGATTGTCGATTCTCTCCGGCGCCCACCTGACTCTCTTTCCTCGGGTGCGCACCCTGCTCACGACCATGGGTCGCCCGGACATCCTGGTGACCGGAGGAGGGATCATCCCGGAGGATGACATGCTCGCATTGGAAACGCAGGGGATGGGGCGACTCTTCGGTCCAGGGACGAACACGGGTGACCTGATCGCCTACATCCAGGAGTGGGCGCGCACGAATGTGCGCACGTGAGGTCGGCATGACGAAGAAGGAATCCCGACTGCGAGGGCTCACCGCGGAGTACCGCACGCTTGCGGAATCGCTCCGCGCCGGTGGCGGGGCGGCTCGCGTGGCCAAGATGCACGCCAAGGGACAACTCGCGCCGCGCGAGCGAGTGGAGCGACTCCTCGACCCGGGGACCCCGTGGATCGAGATCGGGCTGTTGGTCGCCTATGACCAGTATGGTGGGGAGGCTCCGGCGGCCGGGGTGATCACCGGGATTGGTGTGGTCTCGGATCGCGAGGTCGTCGTCGTGGCCAACGATGCGACCGTCAAGGCCGGCTCCTGGTGGCCCGAGACGATCACCAAGATCCTCCGGGCGCAGGAAATCGCCATGCGCCAGCGGATCCCGATCATCTATCTGGTCGACTCGGCTGGCGTCAACTTGCCCTATCAGGAAGGCGTCTTTCCCGGACAGTATGGTGCCGCCCGCATCTTCTACTACAACTCGCTGATGCGCCGGTACCTCCATGTCCCGCAGATCAGTGCCGTGATGGGGAGCTGCATTGCCGGTGGTGCCTACCTGCCGGCGCTCTCGGATGTGATCTTCATGGTCGAGGGGACGTCGTTCATGGGGTTGGGTGGGCCGAACCTCGTCAGGGGCGCCACCGGGCAGACCGTCGACGGCGAGACCCTTGGTGGCGCACGCACGCACACGGAGATCAGTGCCGTCGCGCACTACCGCGCCCCGGATGATGCCGCGTGCCTCGCGCGCATCCGCGAGTATGTCGGGCGGCTGCCACGTCCCGCCGGGGTGACCCATGCGGTGCGCGAGTCCGTGGCTCCCGCGACGGATCCGATGGCCCTCTACGACATGCTGCCCGCCGACCATCGCCTTTCGTACGACATGCGCCACATTCTCGGCGGCCTGCTCGATGGTGGGGTGCTCGACGAGTTCCAGCCCGACGTCGCGCGGGAGATGTTGTGCGGCCACGCGCGCATCGAGGGACGCCCGGTCGCCGTGATTGCCAACCAGCGCGGCGTCATCAAGGGGCGCCCCGGAGAGCGGCCGAAGTTTGGCGGGATTGTCTACCCCGAAAGCGCCGAGAAGGTTGCCTTCTTCATCGAGACGGCGAACCGCGAGGGACTCCCGATCCTTTTCGTGCAGGACGTTTCAGGCTTCATGGTCGGGTCGGAGGCGGAACACGCCGGGATCATCCGCGCCGGAGCCCACTTCGTGGAGGCCATGGCCACCACGATTGTGCCGAAGATCGTGCTCACGGTGACCCATGCGTCCGGGGCGGGCTACTACGCCATGGCTGGACAGGGATTCGACCCTGACTTCATCCTCTCCTGGCCGACCGGGCGGATGGCGGTGATGGAAGGGGAGAGCGCCATCATGGCGGTGCATGGCGTCGCGATCGGCAAGGCCCAGCAGGAGAAGCGACCCCTCGATGACGCCACTCAGGCGGCCATTGACGGGATGCGCAGCGACTACGAGGCGCAGCTCGACGCACGTTATGCGGCGGCCCGCGGCTTCGTCGATGCGATCATCCCGCCGGAGGAAAGTCGTGCGGCGCTCGCCTTCCTCCTGCGTGTCACGGCCAACTTCGACGGCCCGCATCTCGGGCCCTTCGTGCTCGATGGGGTGCGCGCGTGAGGATGTCGCGGCGCCTGGTCGTCGCCGCGACCTTGCTCGTTGTCGGCTGCACGCCGCCCCCGCCCCAGATCCGACCGCAGATGGATCCTGCCGCCGATCCCCGAACGCCCGAACCCCAGCTCCCCGTCGAGTCGGTTTCCGTCGCGGCAGCCGATCCGGCGCGGCGCGTCGTCCCACCCGATGAGGCGTTCCAGCGCGGGCTCATGCCACTGCGCTCCACGGGCGTGCCGGGGTTCGCGGCCGCGATGCCGCACGCCGATGGCCGCGGCGTGCTCATCGCCATTCTCGACAGCGGCATCGACCCCTCCGTTCCGGGTCTGCAGCGGACCAGTGACGGCAACCCCAAGCTGCTCGACGTGCGCGACTTTTCCGGGGAAGGGCGAATTGCCCTCACCCCGGTCGTGCGCCGAGGCGACACCGTGCTCGTCGCAGGGCGCCGCCTCCTCGGCGCGTCGCGCATTGCCGCCACCGCCCTGGCAGGCGCGTGGTGGGGTGGCGTGCTCGATGAGCTCCCGCTGGGCGCGGCACCCGCCGCAGACATTGACGGCAACGGCACGGTGGGCGATCGGTTGCCGCTGCTCGTGGTGCGCAGCGTCGGCGGCTGGGTGCTGTTCGCGGACACCCAGGGCAACGGCACCTTCGCCGATGACAGGCCCGTGCATGACTACGCCACCGCCCGCGAATCCGTGGCGTGGCAGAGCGGTGTGGCCGCCCCGATGCTTCAGATGGCCGTCAATCTCGCGGATTCCAACGGGGCCCCAACGCTGGATCTTGTGTTTGACACGAGCGCGCACGGGACGCACGTCGCGGGCATCGCCGCCGGGCACGGGATGTACGGCGTCCCCGGCTTCGATGGGGTGGCACCCGGCGCCCGCCTGCTCGCCCTGAAGATTGCGAACGATGCGCAGGGCGGGATCACGGTGACCGGCTCGATGGTCCGGGCGCTCGATCATGCGATCCGATTCGCCGCCGAACGCAAGATGCCACTCGTCGTGAACATCTCCTTTGGTGTCGGCAATGAACGCGAAGGAGCGGCCCGCATCGACGCGATGCTGGACTCGATGCTGACCGTCCACCCAACCGTTGTGGTGACCGTGGCCGCCGCCAATGATGGTCCGGGACTGTCCACGCTCGGATTTCCCGGAAGCGCGGGACGCGTGCTTTCCATCGGCGCGTCGCAGCCACTCGTATTCATCGGCCTCCCGCCGGATGACCCGACACCCGAACCGCTGGCGTCCTTTTCCAGTCGTGGCGGCGAAAGCGCCGGACCGGATCTCGTCGTACCAGGGGTGGCGTACAGCACCGTGCCTGAGTTTGCGACCGGCAACGAGATCGAGAGCGGGACGAGCATGGCCGCCCCCTATGCGGCAGGCCTCGCCGCGCGCCTCCTCTCGGCGTTGGGACCACGCGCGGCCACGCTCCCGGCCCATGTCATGACGCAGGCGCTGCGCACCTCCGCGCGTGGCGTGGAAGGGGCGACGGCCGCGGAGCAGGGCGTGGGAATCCCGAATCTCCCCGACGCCTGGCGCTGGTTGGAGCGGCGCGAGACGGCGCCCGAGATCCTGGTCGAGGTCGCGGGTGGCGTGCGTGGGCGTGCCGCAGTCTGGGCCACCTCGGAACGTGGCGCCGGGCCAGCGGCGTTCGAGACCCGCGTCACGCTGCGCCGCGCCGATGGCGGTCACGAGCCGGTCGCGCTGCGACTCGTGCCCTCGGCACCATGGATTGCGGTCCCCGCAACGCTCAGCGTCGGTGCGGTCGGTACGGTGGTGCCGGTACGCCTCGCGGCCACGGCGCGTTCGCGCGATGGCGCGATCCGTGTCGAGGAAGCGCGCGATGGGAGTCTGCTCGGCTTCATTCCCATCACCGTGCGCGTCCCGATGTCGGCGACGGCCCTGACCACCAGTGACACCCTCACCATCCCGGCCGGCGGCACGGCGCACCTCTTCATTCCTGCGGAAGCAGGGCGCGGCTTCCAGGTCGAGGTGGCCACGGCCAACGCCCCGGAGATGGTCACGGCCTCTCTCCACGAACCTGGCGGGATGCCCTTCCGCGATGGCGCTGGCATGCCGGCCGGTTTCGCTGATGGGGCGGCGCTCTTCGAGCTCGAGGCCAACGATGTGGCCAACGGGCTCTACGAGATGGCCGTCGTTGCCGGACCGCTCGGCGGGGCTGGGACACGAGTGACGGTCCGGCGGGCACCGCTCACCCTCAGCGCATCGGTCGCGAGCGATTCGCTGCGTGTAGTCGTGACGTCCCTGGTCGGCACGCCGCTCTCGGTGCGGACCCGCGTGGGACTGATCGGCGGCGAGTGGCGCCAGATGATCCAGCGCGCGGATGACCGCCCGCTTCGCCTGGCCGTCCCGGTCCCGGACTGGGCAGGACGCGTGGTGGTGGATAGCCGGATGCCACGCGACGCGTGGCCGAAGTTCACGGACTTTGGCGTCACCTTTCAGGACCGGACCGGCCGACACATCGATGCCTCGCCGCTCAACTACGCCTTCGGCCGCGCGATGCCGGAATTGCCGAGCCATGTGGTCGGGGACTCGCTGATCATCGTCCTCGCTCCGGCGTTCGCGGATGTCAGCGGGGCGTGGGAGCTGGCCCTGAGCGTCCGCTTCTACGCCGAGGACGTGATCGAAATGGATGCAGGGGGCGCCCCGTTTCGCCCACTTGCCGCGCGCAGCGCCGATGACCGGATGCTGCGGATCGGCACCATGCCGCGTGCGATGCCTGCCGGCCTGCGACCGCTGCTCATTCTCGTGGCCCTTGAAGGCGACGACAACGCGTGGACCCGAGAAGTTGCGCTCGACCTGCCAGGGAGAACGACACCATGAACACTCGCAAGACCGTTCGCATCGCCGCCGGCCAGGGGTTCTGGGGCGACTGGCTCGAAGCGCCGATCCGTCAGGTCGAGGGAGGGGACGTTGACTACCTCGTCCTCGACTATCTCGCCGAAGTCACCATGTCGATCCTGCAGAAGCAGCGGTCCCGCGACCCGGGTGCAGGCTATGCGCGCGACTTCGTGACCCAGATGGAGCGGATCCTTCCCACGATCGCGACCAATCGCACCCGCGTCATCTCGAACGCTGGTGGCGTGAATCCCCGCGCCTGCGCGGAGGCGGTGCGCGCTGCCGCAGACCGACTCGGCCTTGGCGACCAGGTGAAGATCGCACTGGTCAGCGGCGATGATCTTCTCGACCAGCTCGATGGGCTCACCGGGGCCGGGCAGACCTTCGCCAACATGGACACCGGCGCACCGCTCAGCGACGTGCGTCCGCAGGTCCGCTCAGCGAACGCCTACCTGGGGATGGCCTCGATCGTGGAGGCGCTCGATGCAGGTGCCACGATCGTCATCACCGGGCGGGTCACCGATACCGGCCTCACGCTTGGTCCCCTCGTCCACGAGTTCGGCTGGAGCTTTGACGACTGGGACAGGATCGCCGCAGGGACGATCGCGGGGCACATTCTCGAGTGCGGTGCACAGAGTTCCGGGGGAAACCTGCTGCGCGACTGGCGCAAGGTGAAGCGGCTCGAGGATGTCGGCTTCCCGATTGTGGAGGCCGAAGCCGATGGCACCTTCACCGTCACGAAGCACCCGGGGACGGGCGGGGTGGTCAATGTCGCGTCGGTGACCGAACAGCTGGTCTACGAGATGGGAGAGCCGACCAACTACATCACGCCGGATGGCATCGCCGACTTCACCTCCATCCGGCTCGACCAGGTGGGGAAGGACCGGGTGCGTGTCTCCGGCGTGCAGGGGCTGCCACGCACCCCGATGCTCAAGGTCTCGATCGCCTACTTCTACGGCTACAAGGCGATCGGCTCGCTGGTCTATTCGTGGCCCGAAGCCTACGACAAGGCCAAAGCGGCTGACAAGATTCTCCGCAAACGCCTCGCGGCGCTCGGGTTGACGTTCGAACAGATCCTGACGGAGTATGTTGGCGTGGATGCCACGCACGGCAAGCTCGCAGGCCCCCCGCGCGAGGATCTCGCCGAAGTCATGCTCCGTGTCGGTGTCCGCGGACCCGATCGTGCCGCCGTGGAGCGCTTCACGCGGGAGATCGCCCCGCTGGTCCTGACCGGGCCGCCGAGCGTCACCGGCTTCGCGGGGGGGCGTCCGCAGGTCGAGGAGATCGTTGCCTACTGGCCCGCGCTGGTCGCCCGGGAACTGATCGAACCCAATGTCCGTGTGGAGATGCTCTGATGGCAACGACGCTGATGCAACTGCGCTGGCTTGCGCACGCACGCTCCGGCGACAAGGGTGATACCGCGAATGTCGGCCTGATCGCCCTGGATCCCGAGTATTACCCGGTTCTGGTCGCACAGGTGACCACGCGCCGCGTCGCGAAGCACTTCAAGGGCATGGTCTCGGAGGTGGAGCGCTTCGAGCTCCCCAACCTGCTGGCGCTCAACTTCCTGCTGCACGGCGCACTCGATGGCGGCGGCACGCTGTCGCTCAAGACCGATGCGCA
>JBBRGR010000059.1:0-8366 GCA_038223815.1 Gemmatimonadales bacterium | reverse complement strand
ACCGGCCTACAACGATTCGAAGGCCGCGATCGCGACGCTCACCGCGCTTGACGTGCCATACATGGTGCTGCAGCCACTGGAACTGCAGACCGTCGCCCAGTGGGAGAACGATCCCCGCGGCCTCGTGCCGCTGCAGGCGACGCTGCAGGTCGCGATCCCGGAACTCGAGGGCGCCACGGGTCCGATGGTCTTTGGTGGCTCGCGGGGCTCGGAAGGGGGCGGCGCCGTCGCGCTCCCGGAGCGCGTGGAGCGTCTGGCCGATCGGCTCGCCAAGTTGGTCGCGTTGCGCCAGAGTGCCCGCGCCGACCGGAAGGTCGCGATCGTGACGTTCGCGTTCCCGCCGAACGCCGGCAACGCGGGCACTGCCGCCTATCTCGCGGTGTTCGAGTCGCTCTTCCGGCTGCTGCAACGCCTGAAGATCGAAGGCTACCAGGTGGACGTCCCCGAATCGAGTGACGCCCTCCGCGAGATGCTCCTCGGTGGCAACGCCGCGCAGTATGGCACCATCGGCAACGTGCACGCCGCGATTCCGGTCGATGATCACGTCCGGCGCGAGCGCTACCTCGTGGATATCGAGCGGGTCTGGGGTCCGGCACCGGGCGCGCAACTCACCGACGGCAGGCATCTGCTCGTGATCGGACGGCAGTTCGGAAACGTCTTCATCGGGGTGCAGCCCGGCTTCGGCATCGAAGGCGATCCGATGCGCCTGCTCTACAACCGCGAGCTCGCGGCGACCCACGCCTTCTCGGCATTCTACCGCTGGATCCGCGAGGACTTCGCGGCGCATGCGGTGCTGCATTTCGGCACCCACGGCGCACTCGAGTTCATGCCGGGGAAGCAGGTCGGTCTCGATGGCCGCTGCTGGCCGGATCGGATGATCACCGACCTGCCGAACATCTACCTGTACGCGTCGAACAACCCGGCCGAGGGGGCGCTCGCCAAGCGGCGGAGCGGCGCGACGCTGGTCTCCTACCTGACCCCGCCCATTGCCCACGCCGGACTCTATCGCGGCCTGCTCGACCTCAAGGCGACGCTGGAGCGGTGGCGCTCGCTCGAGCAGGACGCCGATGGTGCCACCCGCGATGCGCTGGTCGAGCTGATCCAGGCGCAGGCGGCCGCGGTCGACCTGGTGCCGGCCGCCCCGCTCTGGAATGGCGATGCCCCGGACCGGATCAGCGCGCTGGTCGACCGGGTGCTGGAACTGGAGTACACGCTGATCCCGAACGGGCTGCATGTCGTGGGCGAACCGATGACCGGGCCGCAACGCACCGAGACGCTCGCGGCGATGTTCCTCGATGAGCTCGCTGGCCACGGCACGCCCGCCGAGGTGGTGCGCACGATCCTCACCAGCGGCGCCTCAGCGGTCGACCCCGCACTGGGCACCACCGCGGCGACCATCATCCGCCTCGATGGGCTGCTTGCTGCCGATGGCGAGCTGGAGGGGCTCGTGCGGGCCCTCGATGGCCGCTACATCGTCCCGGCCCCCGGCGGCGATCTCCTCCGCACGCCGGAGGTCCTGCCGACTGGCCGCAACGTGCACGGCTTCGACCCGGGACGGCTGCCGAGCGTGGCCGCGATGGCGGCGGCGAAGCGCCAGGTGGAACTGCTGCTGGAGCGGCATGACGCCGACGGCCACGGCCTCCCCAAGACCATCGGGCTCGTGCTGTGGGGCACCGACAACCTCAAGAATGAGGGGCAGCCGATTGCCCAAGCGCTGGCGCTGCTCGGCGCCGAGCCGCGCACCGATGCCCTCGGCCGGATCGTCGGCGCCAAGCTGGTCCCCCTCGCCGAGCTGCGCCGCCCGCGCATCGATGTGGTGCTGACGGTGAGCGGCGTCTTTCGCGACCTCCTGCCGTTGCAGCTCCGACTGCTGGCCGAGGCGGCCCTGCTCGCGGCCCAGGCCGACGAGCCGGCGGAGATGAACTACATCCGCTCGCATGCGCTGGCCGTCGCCGAGGAGCAGGAGATTCCGCTCGCCACGGCCGCGCTCCGTGTGTTCAGCAATGACGACGGGGCCTACGGCGCCAATCTCGGCCTGCTGGTCGAGAACGGCGCCTGGGAAACCGAGGAGCAGCTCGCCGACACCTTTGTCCGTCGCAAGGGGTTCGCCTATGGGGTGGAAGGGAAGGCGCTCGCCGCCCCTGCCCTGCTCCGCTCGCTGCTCAAGCGCACCGAGCTTTCCTACCAGAATCTGGAATCGGTCGAACTCGGCGTGACCGACCTCGACCAGTATTTCGAGCTGCTCGGTGGCATGACGCGGACGATGAAGCAGGAGCGCGGCACCAGCGTGCCGGTGTACATCGGCGATCAGACGCGCGGCACCGGTTCGGTACGCACCCTCGAGGAACAGGTGGCGCTGGAGACCCGGACACGACTGCTCAATCCGAAGTGGTACGAGGGGTTGCTGCAGTACGGCCACGAAGGCGTGCGCCAGGTCGAGCAGAGCGTGACCAACGCGCTGGGCCTCTCGGCGACGACTGGGAAGGTGCCAGAGTGGGTCTACCAGCGGATCGGCGAGACCTTCGTGCTGGACGAGGCGATGCGTGAGCGCCTCGCGGCGCTGAATCCCCAGGCGGCGACGCGCATGGCGCAGCGACTCCTGGAAGCGAATGACCGGGGCTACTGGAGTCCGGATGATGCCACGCTCGATGCCCTGCGCGCTGCGAGTGACGCTCTCGAGGATCGCCTCGAGGGTGTAGCCTGAACCGGAGTTTGACCATGACCACGGCCACCCGCACCCTTCCTGTCGTCGGCTCCCTTCCGGGCCGAGGCGACGGCGATGGCTCCCTCCAGGTCCACATGGACGCCCCGAAGCTCGGGAACGCGCTCGTGTTGGCCGTCTATGGCAAGGGGGGGATTGGAAAGTCGACCACCTCGTCGAACCTCTCGGCCGCCTTCGCCAAGCTCGGCAAGCGGGTGATCCAGATCGGCTGCGATCCGAAGCATGACTCGACCTTCACGCTGACGAAGCGGATGGTCCCGACGGTCATCGACATTCTCGAGGGTGTGGACTTCCACTCCGAGGAGTTGCGCGTCGAGGACTTCTGCTTCGAAGGCTATGGCGGCGTGATGTGTGTCGAGGCAGGTGGCCCGCCGGCCGGCACCGGCTGTGGTGGCTACGTCGTCGGCCAGACGGTGAAGCTCCTCAAGGAGCACCATCTGCTCGAGGACACCGACGTGGTGATCTTCGATGTGCTGGGAGACGTCGTGTGCGGCGGGTTCGCCGCTCCACTCCAGCACGCGGACCGGGCGCTGATCGTGTGCGCGAACGACTTCGATTCGATCTTCGCGATGAACCGGATCGTCCAGGCGATCAATGCCAAGGCCAAGAACTACAACGTCCGCCTTGGTGGGGTCATCTGCAACAGGTCGAAGGACACCGATCAGGTCCGCCGCTACACGGACAAGCTCGGTCTGCCGATCCGGGCGCATTTCCCCGACCTCGACGTGATTCGTCGCTCGCGGCTGAAGAAGTCGACGCTGTTCGAGATGGAGCCGAGCCCCGAGCTGGAGGCGGTACAGCAGGAATACCTGCGACTCGCCCAGTCACTGCTCGATGGCACCGATCCACTGGTGGCCGAGCCGATGAAGGATCGCGACATCTTTGACCTGCTGGGATTCGATTGAGCATGACCGCACTCAAGACCTCCTCGTCGGACCGCTATCTCGAGCGCCGTGCCTGGCTCGAGCAGTATTTCGATCGCACGGCATCCCGGGCCTGGGCGGCGCTCACGACGAACGAGAACGTGAGTGGCGTGCGTGCCAAGGTGCGTGCAGGGCGGGAACGGATGCGGGCGACGCTGGGGAGCTGGCTTCCCGCCGATCTCCATGGTGCCCGCGTGCTGGACGCGGGCTGCGGCACGGGCCAGCTCAGTGGCGATCTCGCCGCGCGCGGGGCCACCGTGGTGGCCATCGACCTGTCGGCGACGTTGACGGATCTTGCGCGCGAACGGCTCGATCCAGCCTTCCGGGATCGGGTGACCTTCCTCGCTGGGGACATGCTGGACCCCGCACTGGGCGAGTTCGACTATGTGGTCGCCATGGATTCGCTGATCCACTATCGCCTGGCGGACGCGGTGGTGGCACTCGACCGACTCGCCTCACGTACCAGCACCGCGATGGTGGTGACCTTCGTGCCGAGCAATCCGGTACTGGCCACGATGATCGGCGTGGCCGGTACTGGCCACGATGATCGGCGTGGGTCGCCTCTTCCCGCGGGCGGATCGCTCCCCCTCGGTCGAGCCGGTCTCGCCGAATGCGCATGCCAAGGCCGTCCAACGGGCGCTTCCCGGCTGGGGCCTCGCACGCCGGGAGCGCGTGCGTGGCGGCTTCTACACCTCCGAGGCCGTGGAATTGCGGCGAGGCGATTGATGAAGGCGACGAAGCGTCCGATCGCGGTGGACTGGCTGCTTCGCCACGGCGCGTCCCTCGTGCCGTTCGCCGACGCGGCCTCCGACGCGTTGCCGCTCTCTCGCCTCCTCCGTCTCGGACTCTTCCAGGTCACCGTCGGCATGTCGATGACCCTGCTGGCCGGAACGCTCAACCGCGTGATGATCGTGGAGCTCGGGGCCTCGGCCACCTGGGTCGCAGCCATGCTTGCCCTGCCGGTGCTGGTCGCCCCATTCCGCGCGCTGATCGGCCATCGCTCCGACCACCACCGCTCGGCGTTCGGCTGGCGTCGCGTGCCCTACCTCTGGCAAGGGGCGCTCCTGCTCTTCAGCGGCTTGGCCATCATGCCATTTGCCCTGCTGCTGCTGCAGTCGAGCGCGAGCGGTTCGCCGTGGCCGGGACGCATTGGTTGCGTGCTCGCCTTTCTCCTGACCGGACTCGGCGCCCACACGGTGCAGACGGCGGGGCTCGCGCTTGCCAGCGATCTCGCGCCGGAGGCCCAGCGTCCGCGGGTGGTCGCCCTGCTCTACATGATGCTGCTGGTCGGCATGCTGGTCAGCGCCGTCGGCATCGGCTCGCTCTTGACGCCGTTCAGCTACTACCGCCTCATCGCGCTGGTCCAGGGCGCCGCCATGATCTCGGTGGTGCTCAACGTGTCGGCGCTCTGGCGGCAGGAACCGCGCAACCGGGAACGCGCCGCCGCCCCACCGGAGGCGGTGCCGTTCCGCGCGGCGTGGGCCGATTTCATGGCCGGCGGCCGGACGGGACGACTGCTCAGCGCGCTCGGGCTCGGCACCTTTGCCTTCGCGATGCAGGACGTGTTGCTGGAGCCGTATGGTGGCGAAATCCTTCGCCTCAGTGTCGGTGCCACCACCATGTTGACCGCCATCATGGCCGGGGGCGGGATGGTTGCCTTCCTCCTGGCGGCGCGTCGGCTGGAGCGGGGCAGTGACCCGATCCGGTTGGCTGCCGGCGGCGTGCTCCTCGGGGTGGTCGGCTTTGCCGCCGTCGTCTTCGCTGCACCACTCGACTCGGCCACGATCTTCCGGATCGGCACTGTGGCGATCGGCTTCGGCAACGGGCTCTTCGCCGTCGGGACCCTCACCTCGGCCATGGCGCTCGACACCGCCGAGCGCAGCGGGCTCGCGCTCGGTGCGTGGGGGGCTGTCCAGGCCAGCGCCGCCGGCCTCGCGGTGGCGCTGGGTGGCGCCATCCGGGATGTTGTCGGGTCCCTGGCCGCAAGCGGAGCGCTGGGGTCGGCGATGCAGCAGACCCCGGCCGCCGGCTACTCCGCCGTCTATCACCTCGAAGTTGCCTGTTTGTTCGTGACGCTCGCGGCCCTCGGACCGCTCGTGGCGTCTGCTCCACGCGAGGCGAGGCCGTTTGGCCTCGCCGAGCTGCCGGGATGACCGCGGGACCACATACCACCTGAGGGGGGAAGCAAGCATGCAAAACATCGATCTGGCCCAGATTGCGATCTGGCTGTTCTGGGTCTTCTTCGCCGGACTGATCTGGTATCTCCATCGCGAGGACAAGCGCGAGGGCTATCCGCTGCACACCGACCGGGAGGGCGTGACGGTCGAGGGCTTTCCGGCGGTTCCCGAGAAGAAGGTCTACCACCACGCGTCACATACCCAGGAGCGCTGAGCAATGACGACCGTACGTGACATCTCTGCCCCGATTCGTCCCGTGGGCGACCCAATGGGCCAGAACCTCGGCCCCGGGGCCTGGGCGGACCGTGCGGACGTCCCGGACCTCACCTATCACGGTGAACCCAAGATCGTCCCGATGGCGGCCGCTGCCGGTTTCTCGATTGCCACGGAAGATGCCGACCCGCGGGGGATGCGCGTGATCGGCTGTGATGGCAAGAGCGGCGGCACCGTGGCCGAGGTCTGGGTGGACAAGTCCGAACCGCAGATCCGTTACCTCGAAGTCGAGACGGCCGGAACACATCGCCGCGTCCTGCTGCCGATGGGCTTTGCCAAGATCCGGGCGCGCGAGGGCGCCGTGCACGTGAAGGCGATCGCGGGGCATCACTTCGAGCGTGTCCCGGCCACCCGCGACACGGCGACGATCACCCTTCGCGAGGAAGACCAGATCGCTGGCTTCTACGGGGGGGGCTTCCTCTGGGCCGAGGCCGGCCGCGACGAGCCGCTGGTATGACTCTCCCAGCCGGTGAGCGCATCAACGGCATCAATGTGCCGCTTCCCCCCGGGGAGCGGATCCGCTGGCAGGGCGCGCCGTCGGCGCGCTCGCTCGCGGTGCATGTGTTCCACCTTCGCAAGGTGGCACTCTACTTCGCGGTGCTCGCGGTCTGGCGTCTGCTGGCGATGGCCTACGACGGCCGACCGACCCGGGAAGTGGCCGGCGCGGCCGCCTGGTTGCTGCTGCTCGGCGCATTCGCCGTCAGCGCCTCCTGGCTGCTGGGCCTCTGGAGTGCCCGGACCACGTACTATGCCATCACGGATCGGCGCGTGGTCATGAAGATCGGGATGGTGATCTCTTCCATCGTGAACATCCCGTTCCGGCAGATCCACCGCGCTGATTGGCGTGGCCATGCCGATGGCACCGGCGACATCGTCCTCGCGGTTCCACCCGGTGATGCCCCGCCCTATTTCCACCTCTGGCCGCACGCCCGCCCCTGGCGGCTGAACGCTCCGGAACCGGCGATGCGCTCCGTGCCGGAAGCCGCGCACGTCTCGGCCCTCCTGCAGGAAGCGGCGTCCGCGATGTCGACGCAGGCGCCTGTCCTGCATGAGCGGGCGATGCGGGCACCCCGCGTCTCGGAGACGGCGTGAGTGACGAGGCGGCAGCGGAAGGCAAGGACATTCGGATCCCCGGCTGGTTGCTGGCCGGGGCTGGGTTGCTCATCGCATCCGTCATCACGCTCGCGCTCGTGGCCAAGCTCACGGATGCGGATCGCGGCGGTCCTCGACTTGCCCCGATCACCCAGGCCGTCGCGGCCCGTGACCTCATCTTCAAGACCGACGCGCGGGATGCCAGCGCCGAAATGGACGTGGTGGACGCCCAGACCGGGCTGGTGGTGCACCACTTCACTGCCACCGAGGGCGGATTCGTCCGCGGATCGCTCCGCGGCCTCGCCCACCTCCGCACCACGCGCAGCATCGATCCGGAGGAACCCTACCGCCTCACGGAGTGGCCGGGAGGGCGCTTGACCTTGCAGGATCAGCGCACCGGGATGATTGTGGAGATCAATGCCTTCGGGATCAGCAGCGTCGAGGGGTATCGCGCCCTGCTCCCGGTCCCTCTCGCGGTGGAGTCAAAGGAATGATCGCGTGGTTTGCTGTGGTCGCGGTCGTGGGCGCCGGAACCCTCTGGTTCCGGACCCGCCGGGTGGTCGACGTGGCCTGCGAGGTGGACCTTGAGGCGACGCATGACCACATGCACGCGCACGTTGAGCTCGAGGGCGTGGAACCGGAGCCCGGTGACGAGGTCGTGGTCCGGGGAACCCCGACCACGATCCCGTTCGGGGAGGTCCGTCGATTCCGGTCCCGTGCCATCGTGGCACAGGCTTCCTGGCCTCGCCGGGCCTGGACGCGTCTCCGCAGCCGCCTCGATGTCACCGAGCTGTACGAAGTCGGCTTCGAGTAAATCTTCCCGCCCAAGGACGTCCGATGTACCCCAATGCCACCAGCATCCCGCTTGATGATTCGGCGGTGAATGAATCGACGAAGCGCGCACAAGCGGATGCCATGCTCAGCCCGCGCTTCTACACCACCGATTTCGCCGAGCTCGACCGGATCGACGTCACCCCGTGGCGCGCCGAGTGGGACGAGCTGATCGCCGAGTTCCGGCGCGATCCGAACAAGGATCACTTCAAGCGCAACGCCGACTTCGACGAGGACTTCCGCAACCTCCCGATGATCGAGGAGTTCGTGGACTTCCTCGTGTCGTCGGTGACGGCAGAATTCTCGGGGTGCATCCTCTATGCCGAGATCAAGAAGCGGGTCAAGAAC
>JBBRGR010000058.1:0-8401 GCA_038223815.1 Gemmatimonadales bacterium | reverse complement strand
GCCCCGGGTATGTTCCGGGATCCCGGAGACCATTGCCCCGTGTCGACGCAACTTGAACAGCTGCAGGAGTCCCTTGCGGCCACCTACGCGGTGGAGCGCGAGCTTGGCGCGGGTGGCATGGCCACCGTGTATCTCGCCCGTGACGTCAAGCACGGTCGCCAGGTGGCCATCAAGGTGCTCCATCCCGATCTCTCCGCGACGATCGGTGCCGAGCGCTTCGAGCGCGAGATCAAGTTGGCCGCGTCGCTGCAGCATCCGCACATCCTGGGCCTCTATGACTCCGGCGTCGCCGGGAGACTGCTCTACTACGTCATGCCCTTCGTCGAGGGCGAGTCGCTTCGCGATCGCCTCGACCGCGAGGGGCAGCTCCCCATCGACGATGCCATCCAGCTGATCCTCGAGGTCGCCGACGCCCTCGGCTACGCGCACAAGCAGCACATCGTCCATCGCGACATCAAGCCCGAGAACATTCTCCTCTCGGGTGGCCACGCCCTGGTCGCGGACTTCGGGATTGCGCGTGCGCTGGACGACAGCGGGGGCGCCAAGCTGACGCAGACCGGGATGGCGATCGGGACGCCCGTGTACATGTCGCCCGAGCAGAGCGTTGGAGAGAAGGTCGGACCCACGGCCGATATCTACTCGCTCGGGTGCATGCTCTACGAGATGCTGGCCGGCGAGCCGCCCTTCACCGGCAAGAACGCGGTGCAGATCATGGCACGCCACGCGATGGAGCAGGTGCCCTCGCTCCGGATCGTGCGGCAGTCGGTGCCTGAGGAGGTGGAGGAGGCGATCTTTGCCGCGCTCGAGAAGGCGCCGGCCGATCGGCCCAAGAGCTGCGCCGAGTTCACCGAGATCCTCGGCATGCCGCTGGGCGCCACCGCCACCCTTCGGGTGATGAACCGGACCTCGACGCGGCGGACACCGACCGGGATGACGCGCTCGTACCCGGCCGGCATGCCTCCGGCGCTGGAGCCCACGCCGGCCTGGAAGCGACCCTGGGCCGTGGCGCTTGCCGTGCTCGTCCTCGTCGGTGGTGCAGGCGCCGGCTGGAAGCTCCTCGGTGGCGGCGGTGCTGCTGGGGTCGATATCGGCGGCTTCCCGGCCAAGACGATCGCGGTGCTCTACTTCGACGACAACTCGCCCGGCAAGGATCTTGGCTATGTGGCGGACGGGATCACCGAGGGGCTGATCCAGTCGCTGAGCGGGGTGCAGGGGCTCAATGTGATCTCCCGTGCCGGTGTGGAGCGCTTCCGGCACGACAGCACCCCGATCGACAGCATTGCCCGTGCGCTCGAAGCTGGCACGCTGGTCCGCGGTTCCGTGACACCCGAGGGCGACAAGCTGAAGATCTCGCTCTATCTGGTGGACGGGAACAGTGGGGCCGACCTCCCCAACAGCCGGGCCGCGCTGTCGCTGACCGCATCGAACGCGCTGGCGGTGCGGGATTCCGTCGCGGCCCAGGTCGCGGAATTGATCCGCAAGCGGGTCGGCACCGAGGTCAAGCTCAGGGAACAGCGCAGCAGCACCAGCAGCGCCAACGCCTGGTCACTCGTGCAACGCGCCGCGCAGCGGAAGCGCGCCGGCGAGGCGGCGGCGGCCACCGGGGACACGCTCGCCCTGCGCCTTGCCTTCTCGGAGGCGGACTCGCTGCTCGGCGTGGCGGAGCAACTCGACCCAAAATGGGTCGAGCCAATCCTCCAGCGCGGCTTGGTCGCCTATCGCTGGTCGCGCCTCGTGGGGAGCTCGGTCAGTCGGATCGAGAGCCACGTGAAGGACGGCCTCGCCCACATGGCTCGGGCCTTGGCGCTCGATCCAACCAACCCGGATGCCCTCGAACTCCGCGGCACCCTCAGCTACTTCGGCTGGACCCGGGGCCTCGAACCCGACAGCGCCAAGGCGGTGATGCTGCTGACGAGCGCCCAAGCCGACCTTGAGAAGGCCACCGAGGTCAACCAGACGCAGGCCGGCGCGTGGGCCACCCTGTCCCATCTCTACAACCAGACCGGCACGAAGACGGACGTGGCGACAGCCGCGAGCAGTGCCCTCTCGGCCGACGCCTTCCTCGAGAGCGCCGACGTCATCCTCGGTCGCCTCTTCCTGGCGGATTACGACCTCAACAACTACAAGAAGGCCGAGAAGTGGTGCGAGGATACGCGCCGCCGCTTCCCAGCCAGTTTCGCCGCGCCGCGTTGCCAACTTTTCATGCAGACCATGAAGGACTACCCGGCGCCCGACGGAGCCCGAGCCCGCCGCCTCGCCGACTCGGTCGTCGCACTGGCCCCGGCTAATCGAAAGGCGTACTACCTGCTCAACAGTGACCTGCTCGTCGCGGCCGTCATGGCGCGCAGCGGGCAGCGGGACAGCGCGAAGGCGCTCGCCCGGCGCTCAACCGGGGACACCGAGATCTCGCCCACCCGCGATCTCTCGATGTTCGGGGCGTTCGCGCTGGTCCAGGCGGGCGACACCACCGAGGCGATCGAGCAACTGAAGATCTACTTCAACGCCAATGAGCGGTTGCGATCGGTCTACGCCAGCGATCCGGGGTGGTGGTTCAGCGGAATCTCGAACGACCCCCGCTTTCGGCGCCTGGTTGGGGCCCGCTAGGCAGAGGCCGACAAGTCCGCAGACTGTTGCGTCAATGCAACAGGCATTTCCCCGGCGCCCACTTGCGAGAGTGCCCCGCAGGCGACACCTTCCCGGGATGCCGTTCTCACCACGGGGCGCTTGCTCCAGCCCTACAACCCCGTCGCGCTCGCGTGCCCCTGCGCTGAGTGTGCTCTGATGCCTGGCTACGCGTTTCTTCGCCGATCCTTCCGCACGATCGCGGGTCTGATGCTCCCGAGTCTCCTGCTGGTCAACTGCGGCAGCGAGCCTCGATTGCCCTCGGGTGCACCCATCGAGATCCCGGTTGCACCAGCGACCGGTTCGATCGACCTCGCGGCGGCGATTGCGGCCGACTTGACCTGTCTGTACCTCAAGGCGGCGATGCTCCCTGACGAGGCCTCGTCCGTCGGTGCATTCCGGACCATCCGCACCTTGGTCGAGGGTGGGGAGGCGGCGGAGGCACGGCTGCGCACGTCCCAGCTGGTGGCGTTTGTCCAGCAGCGCTATGCGGCCTATGGGAAGAAGAACTCGACCACGCCGTGCGGTGTTCCCAATGGGACGATGAACGTGACCACGCTCACCGAGCGGACCATTACACGGCTGACGGCTTATGCCTCGCTCACCGGCATCATCTGCGAGATCCCCGTGGGTTCGCCTGCCACCTATTGCCGGAGTGCCGAGCGTGACGGGGCGCTGGTGTATTTCCCACCGGATCTCTTCAATCGGCTGACGTACGTGTCGGTGACGGAAAATCCTGCCGATGTCACCCGGCTGCAGGACCTGGGGTTCGATGAGTACCCGAACATCCTGCGGATTGAGACGCAACCGATCGCTGACTTCCGCGCCGAGCGAGTGAAGCCGCTGGTTGTGGTCTGCTACAACAACGCGCTCCTGCCCACCGATCCCGTGCTGCGTGAGCGCCTCCTGCTCGGGCATCGCCATGCCGGGGCCAATGGAGCCGTCTCCTTCAAGCTGCTCCCGCCGCCCGATTTTGGACCGACGGGGTACGGCAGCGCGGTGCTGGACGAGCTGAACGACTTCTGCAGCACCGGTCCGTCCGCCGCTGGCGGCCCCTCGGGTGCGGCACGGGCGCTGCTCGGCCGTCTCGGCGATCGAGTCACGCGGTTTCTCGCTCCGGCCCCGTTGAATGCGGCGGTGCTGCTTGCCATTGGTGGCGGCGTTGGGGGCTCGGCAGAGGAGTTCAGCGAGTTCGGGGCGGTGGACCGGGGGCTGCTGGCCCGGGGCGGCGGGGTCGGCGGCTCGGCCGAGGAGTTCGTCCGCCTCCAGCCGACGCGCCGTGCGCTGGACAGCTATACCGGGCGGGCGGGAGTCGACGTGGCTGTGACCGACCCAGCACGACTCCCCTCGGTGCGCGTGGTGGCACCTGGATCGAACGCGACGCCGGTCGCGGGCGTCCGAGTCCACTTCGCCCTGATCGACCCGCTCACCGCCACGCCGGCGAGTGGCGCGTCCCTCTGCGGCACCGCCAGCGCGATCACGGATGCCAGTGGTGAGGCACGCCCCGCGTGCATCAATTTCGGAGCGTCGCTCGGCTTCAAGAATCTGCGGGTCACCTTCGATCCGTCCGACGTTGATCCGCTGGCGTGCATCCTTGGCGCGTTGGGGAGCTGTGCCACGGCGAGCACCAGCGTGAACTTCCTGCTGGAGACGGTGGCAGGCCCGGCGGCCAGACTCGGGTTGCTCAACGCGCCCGGGGCGACCACGGCGCGTGCGGGCGTGGTGATGGTGCCACAGCCTCGGCTCCAGCTCCTCGACCTTGCCGGCGCGGCCGTGACCGATCTCACCGCCGACGTGGCTGTCACTGCGACGGTCCGGCGCGTTGATGGGACATCGGGTGGAGTACTCACCAGCTTCGGGGTGACGACCAACCGGACCGCCGGGCAGATCCAGCTCGACGGATTCGCACTGGGGGGGATCGTCGGCACCACCTACGAGGTGCGCTTCGGTGGGAGCGGCTTGACCGCCGCCGTCGCGAACATCCGGATCACCGCCGGCGGCAATCCGGCGTTGGTCGATGCCGCGCCTGCGTCGGCCAGCGCACAGGCAGGCGGCCCCATCCCGGTGATCGCCACGACGGTGACGGACGCCTATGGCAACCTGCTCTCCGGGGTCGCCGTGACGGCGGCCTCGGCGGACTTGCAATGCCTCGCGGGCAACGGCTGCCTCACCAGGACCACGACCGCCGCCGGTGTGGCCCCCTTCACGGACCTGACGATTCGTGGCCCGGGGTCGTCCCGTGTCCTTCACTTCGCGGTCCCCGGCGCGATGACCGGGGTTGTCCCTGTCGCGCTGACGCCCGGCCCGGCGGCGAGCATCAGCCCCGAGCAGAGGCCGGACTATGGGACAGGGCTTGCCATCGGCCCGGTCTCGCCTTCACCGACCGTGCGTGTCTCCGACGCCTATGGCAACGCGGTCGATGATGCCCCTGTGCTCTGGAGCCTGCTAGCGGGCGGGAGTGGCGCCACGATCTCCGCCTCCTCCACGGGGACCTCGTCGGGGGGACTCGCGAGTGTCACGTGGAACCTCGCCGCGGGAGAGAACCGGCTTGGGGCGTTCCTCGAAACCTTGGCTGGGCCGTCCGTCACCTTTGCGGGGACGGCGCAATTCGCACCATTGTCGTTGACGTGTGGTCCATCCGGGAATCTCACCGCCGTGCAGCTCACACGCGCTGCGCCGTCGTCGATGAGCACCGCGATCCGCTTCGCCATGCAACCGGAACTGGCTGCACCGATCCGCCGCGTCCGCCTGACGATGTCGGTCATCTCGCCGGTTCGGACACCGTCCGTCTATCCGGCCCTGCTGCAGATCTATCGTGGGTCGATCGCGCCGGCCAACCTGATCGGGACCGGGGTGCCGTTCTCTGGCACCGGGTTGAGCCTTCAGGGGAGCGGGCCAGGCGAGGTCGAGTTCCTTGTCACGCCAAATCCTGCGGCGCCGACCGCCGGGGTAGGGAACGACAATCTCGTGGTGTTCGAGTTGGTCGTCCAAGCGCCCGCCGCCGATTTCGTGAACCTGTGGCACAACAGCGCATCCGGGACGGGGACCTGTGCCTCGTCGCGAAGCTTCCGGCCACTGGTCACCGACTTCACGACCCTCTCGCCGGTCGACATCGTCGCCGGGCTGTTGATTTCCGTCGGGAACTGATCGCGGGTGTTCGGGCTCCGATCTTAGCTCGAGCGCGACATTCGGGTCAGCGCGCGATCCAGTGCCGAGGCAAATGCCTGCTTGGCGCGCGCGTCGAAGGGGGCGGGCCCTCCGGTGAGCACGCCCGCGCTGCGAAATGATTCCATCAGATTCCGGATCGAGAGCCGTTCGCCGATGCTCTCTTCGGTGTGCTCCTCGCCGCGCGGATCAAGCACCACAACGCCGACTGGGACGAGTTGGGCTGCCAACGGAATGTCCTGCGTGACAACCAGGTCGCCGGCGACGGCATGGGCAACGATGTAGTCATCCGCGACATCGGGACCCCCCTCAACGCGGACCGCCGAGACGAGCGGGTTGCCGGGTGGCGTGTCGAGGCGTGCATTGGCGACCAAGATGATCGGAAGGCCGAGCCGCTTGCCCGCCCGAAAGACGATCTCCTTCACATCCCGCGGCGTGGCATCTGCATCGATCCAGAGGGTCATGCCGGAAAGGTAGCCCCCCCGATCATGCCCCGATGCTGATCTGCGGCAGTGCCACGGCGCCTTCCGAGTCGATCAGCGGACGCGGCGGGGAGACCGCGCTGCCTTGGGCGAAATCAATGCCGAGGAGGCGCAGTGCCTGCACGGACGCGCCGGACTCGACGCCATCGGCGATCGTGGCGAGCCCCAGGAAGGACCCGAGTTGTTGCACGGCACCCACGATGGTGCGGGAGACCGGGTCGCCGGACAGCCCGCGGACATGGTGGCCGCCGAGCTTCAGGTGGTCCACGGGGAGGGCCTTGAGTTGTGCGAAGGCATGCAGGCTGTTGCCGAAGTTCTCGAGCGTCACCGTGCATCCCAGCGCCCGGAGCCGGCTGGTGATGCGAACCGTCCGCGCCACGTCGCCAAGCGCGGCCGCTTCATCGATCTCGAAGCACAGCGCGCTCGCCGGAATGTCCGTCCGGGCGAGCGCCTCTTCGACGGTGGGAAGGAGGGCCTCATCGCCAAGGCTCGCGGCGCTGAGGTTGATGGCACAGAGGGGGAGCGGGCGTGTCGGGTGGTCCTTCCGCCAGGTGCCCAGGACGGCGAGGGTGCGCTGCACGACCCAGCGATCGATGGCGGGCAGCAATTGCTCGCGATCGGAATCAGCGAGGAAGACCTCCGGCGCCACGAGCTGTCCGTGGGCGCCCGGGAGGCGGACGAGAATTTCGCATCGCGCTCGCTCTGTGCGATCATCCAGGGGGACGATCGCCTGCGCCAGAAGCTGGAAGGTGTCCGTCCCGATCGCGTCGGTGACCCGCGTGGCGCGGCGCTGCCACGCTGCGAGATTGCCGGGGCCGGCGGTCGGGGCCGTGCGATTCACCTGGACACGATTGCCACCTGCTTCCTTCGCCGTGCAGCAGGTCTCGTCGGCACGGCGCATGACGGCCTCGATGGCACCGCTGGTCGCGGAGATCGGAATCATGCCGATGCTGACGCCCAGGGCAAAATGCCGCTCGCCCCAGGCAAACCGCAGCTCCTGCATCGCCATCCGCAGGGACTCTGCGATCTCCTCGGCTTCCCCGAGACCGCAATGTTCCAGCAGCACCCCGAATTCGTCCCCACCGAGCCGTGCCAAGGTGTCCCGTCGGCGAATCCGTGAACTGAACAGCCCCGCGATGGTCACCAACAGGGCATCGCCGGCTTCGTGGCCCCGGCTGTCGTTGACGGCCTTGAATCGGTCGAGGTCGAGGTAGCAGAGGACATGCTCGGGCCGCGCATACGCGGTGGCGCTCGATTCACGCAGCACGCGCGCCAACTGACGTTCGCACTCGCTGCGATTCACGAGCCCGGTGAGCGCGTCGTGCGTTGCCTCGTAGGTGAGCTCTCGGGAGACACGGCGGCGCTCGCCGACATCGTGGAAGACCATGACGACCCCGGTGGTCAATCCGTTGCGATCCGTGATGGGCGAGACCGAGTCGCCGATGGCGACCTCGGTGCCGTCGCGGCGCAGCAGCAGCACCCCTTCGGGAAGGTCGACCGGCCTCCCTTCGCGCAGGCAACGGACCGCGGGGTGCTCGATCAGTTGTCGGTTGAGATCCGAGATCAGGTTCAGCACGGTCGTCACCGGTTGCCCGATGGCTTGGGCCAGGCGCCACCCCGTCAGACGCTCGGCCGCGGGATTGAGGTAGCAGACACGGCTCTGGGTGTCGGTGGTCACCACAGCATCCCCGATCGATTCCAGCGTCACGACGGCGAGTTCCTTCTCGCGCAGCAATGCCTCGCGTGCCTGACGAGCCGCGCTGTCGTCGCGGATCGTGATCAGCATCATTCCCCCGTCACCGATCGCGCCACGGGTCAGCTCGACGGGGAACTCGGTCGCGTCGCGGCGTGCGGCGAGCACGTGCACGGCTGCGAGCGGCCCCTCTTCCGGCATCGGGAGTGGCCAGAGATCGATGACGCGATGGAATCGCGACGGGAACAGGCAGAGGATCGGCTGCACCTGCAGCTCGTGCCTCGACCAGCCGAAGAGGCGTTCGACCTCGCGATTCTGTGCCACCACGCGCCCCTCGACATCAATCACCAGTACCGCGTCCCGGTTTGCCTCCAGCAGCTCTTCCCACGCCACGGCGTCGACCCGCGTCATGGCGTGGGTGGGGCGGGTCGGCTCCGAA
>JBBRGR010000057.1:0-8450 GCA_038223815.1 Gemmatimonadales bacterium | reverse complement strand
CCTCGGCGGCGAGCCACGTTGCGATGGGGGCGGCAGCGCGCGCTCGGATTGTCCGCGGCTATTCGGTCGAGCGGATGTGCGCGGAACTTCGTGCAGTGCTGAGTCGCACGCTGTCATGCTGAGCAGCGATGAGGACTTCAGGGGGATCGGCTCGGTCGAGGGTTGTCCGTCAACCGTTCACCACCCGGCCATACGCCTCCACCATCCGCGCCAACGTGAACTCCGCCGCGATCCGCGCGCGCGCGTTCGCGCCGAGCTCGCCCCGCCTGGTCGGATCGGCGAGTAGCTCGCCGGTGGCCACCGCCATCGCCTCCACGTTGCCCGGCTCGACCAACACCGCGGCGTCCCCCGCGATCTCCGGCGCCGCGCCTCCCAACACCGTCACCACTGCGGCACCGACCGCCATCGCCTCCGCCACGACGTTCGGGAAGATCTCGCGCGCCGACGGCAGCAGGACCACGTCGGCCGCGCGCATCGCGTCTGCGGTCGCTGCGGCACCCTGCGCACCGACGAAGCGCAGGTGTGGCGGCGCGCTCTGACGCAGCGCGGCCTCGTCCTGGCCGTCGCCGACCAGCAGGTGCACCAGGCCCGGGTGCTGGTGCGAGAGCCGCGTCGTCGCGGCGATCGCGGCGGGGAGCCCTTTCTCGGGCGAGAGCGCACCCACCGTCACCACCAGTGGCGCCGTGGCATCGATCCCGTGCAGGACCCGGAATGCCGCACCCCGCGCTGGGGATGGGGTCAGCAGCTCGAGGTCATAGCCATTCGCAATGCGTGTCACCGCGATCTGGTGGAGCCAGGAGGCACGCTCGCGCAGCAACGCCTCCGACCAGCCACTCTGACAGATGATCCCGTCGAACCGCCGGAAGAGCGCGCGCGCGAGCAGGTCGCCCGGTACCGGACGATTCGGGAGATTGAAACGCCAGAGCAGTTGCGTCCCGCGGCCGATGGTCGCGAGTGCCGCGAGGCGCACATCACGTGGTGCATCGGCGATGACCACATCAGCATCGAGTACCGCGCGGAGTCGGCGGGCGCTGGCAAGGCCCGAGTTCGGAAGCGCGAGCGCAGTCGCCTCGAGCCCGAGGGCGCGGAATCCTTGCGCGACCGACTCGGCGCCGGTGATCAGCCGCACTGGGTGTCTGGCTTCCTGCAGCCCATGCGCGATCTTCGCGAAGGACGCCGCCGAGCCGCGCCACGTCGGCGCGGTCAACAGCAGGGCGACCGATCGCACGATGACGCTCAGTCCGTCGCGCGCGGCGCGCGCTTGCGCTCGAGCGCCCAGAGGTGGGCGTACTTCAGGAAGGCAGTCTGCGCGCCCAGCAGCGAGGTCACGAGGCCGAAGCGGCCATCGAGACAATGGCCGGTGAAAAAGTACGCCTTGCCGAAGCGCCAGAGGGGGCGGACCGTGAGGTCGAGCACGCCGGCGCGTCGTCCCGTGGCGTGGAGCGCCTCGGCCCCCCAGCGCGCGTACTGGTCCATCTTCGCCAGATGATGCGAGAGATCCCGATACGGCTCGTGCCAGAGCGCCGCACGGAGCTCCCCATGGGGTGCCGGCGCCACGAGTTGCTCGTGCACCACCGCCGCGTCATAGCGATAGTCGCGCCGCGCAAGGCGCACGACCCAATCCCGTCCCCAGGTGCCGCGCGTCTGCTCCCGACCGAGGTAGCGATTGCGGCGACGGATCCGGTAGGCGTCGTGCTGCGGCGCAGCCACTAGGGCGCGGAGCTCCCCGGCGAGTGCAGGCTCTGCCGCTTCGTCGCAGTCGAGCGAGAGTACCCAGTCCTCGGCGGCCGCCGCAATCCCGATGTTGCGTGCCGCGCCGATGGTCAGCCCCGAGCCATCGAGGACCTGCGCACCCGCGGCCGTGGCGACGGCGACCGTGTCGTCGGTCGAGCCGTTGTCCACCACGATGCATTCCGCCGCCCACGCATGCGCCGCGAGGAAGGCGGCGATTTGCGCGCCCTCATTGCGCGCCGGCACGACGATCGAGACCGGCACGCGCGTCATCCGACCAACGTGTAGTTGCGGTATTCGAAGGGCCGCCAACCGGTGAGTTGCTCGACGCCGAGGGAGAGCAGCAGGCGGAGCGCCTCGCGGTCGTAGCGTGGCGATTCGATGTAGCTGGTCGCGTCGCGGCGCGTGGCAATCCATTCGGCGACGGGCGCCGGATGCGCGCCCGTGAAGCGACGCAGTCCGGGGAACCAGGGGAGCAGCGGTCGAGCCGGATCCTTGCGGCGTTCGGTCGGATAGATCGCATGATCGAGCCTCCGCTTGGCCTGCAGTGCCCAGGGCGGTCGCGCCCAGCCGTAGTGAAACATCGTCACCCCACTCCGCCGGCACCGCACGCGACGATTCTCGGTGCCGACCCGGAAGCCTTGCGCGTCTCCATGCGAATGCACCCCAACGCCGAGCCGCAGTGCTCGGACCTCGCGCCGATACCATCCGCGACTCACACCGATCGTATCCAGCCCACCATAGAAATGCCGGTACTCCACGACCAATCCTTCGAGGCGCGACGCGTGGTCGGCGGCCAGCAACTGCTGGCGCAGCGATTCGGCGCCGCCATCGGCGAGGACCTCGTCCGCCTGGATGTAGATCCCCCAGCGACCGCGGCAGGCCGCCATGGCGAGATTGGTCTGGTCGGACAACACCGTCGCGCCGACCGAGGTGTCCCACACCGTGTCGAGGAGGCGCAGCTTCGGCTCCTCGGCGGCGAGCCGTTCGGAGCGCCTCCGGGTATCATCCTCCGAGGCGCCGACGGCCAGGACGAACTCGTCCACCCCCGGCAGCACCGAGCGGACGCTGGCCTCGAGCGGGAAGTCGAGCAGGGTCGCGTTGCGAATGATGGAGAAACCACTGACGGCCGGATCGGGCATCGTCCCTCGGGGAAGCGTTCAACGCAGTGAGGAATATATCCGCCGCATGCACATTGCCCTGCTGACCGACGGCCGCATCCCGGTGCGCAAGTATGGTGGGACCGAGCGTGTCGTCGCCTGGCTCGCGCACGGCCTCGCCGAGCGGGGGCATACGGTCACGATCCTGGCGCGCCCGGGGTCGACCTCGCCGCATGGCCGCGTCATCGAGGTGGCGCTGCCCAAGGGGCGCGAGCGGACCTTTGACCCTCGGCCGCTTCTCCCGGCCGGTGTGGACCTGTTGCACGCCCATTTTCCGCTGCATCCGGTCCCCGACCTGCCCGTCCGCTGGACGCTCCACGGCAACGCCCGGGACGGGGAGCAGTTGCCTCCCGGGGGGATCGCGCTCTCGGCCGACCACGCCGCGCGGCACCGCCTCACCGAGTGGGTCCACAACGGCCTCGACCCCGACGAGTACGGCTTTGCCCCGAGCAAGCAACCGCGGGATCTCTTTCTCGGGCGGCTGCACACCGTGAAGGGGTGGGATTGGGCGGTGCGCGGGGCGCGCCTCGCCGGGCGCTCGCTGGTCGTGGCGGGGGGGTGGCGCCCCTCGATCCGCCCGGGGCTCAAGTTCGTCGGCGAAATTGGCGGCGCTGAGAAGACCACGCTCCTCGCCGAGTCGGCCTGCCTCTGGGTCCCGGTGCAATGGGACGAGCCGTTCGGCCTCACCACGATCGAGGCGATGGTCAGTGGGACGCCGGTCCTCGGCACCCCACGCGGCGCGCTGCCGGAGGTCATCACGCCGGAGACGGGAGCCATGGGCACGACGGTGGAGGAGCTCGCCGCCCTGCGCCCGACGCTCGACCACCTTGACCCGGCCACGATCCGACAGCATGTCCTCGACCGCTTCACGCTGCGCACGATGGCCGCGCGCTACGAGTCGGTCTACGCGGGGAGCATCGGCCTCGGCTGATCGAGCAGCAGCTGGCGCATGCGGTGCATGTAGGTGTGGTCGCGCAGCATCCGGGCACGTGCCGCCGCGCCGAGGCGCTCGGCCTCGGTAGGGGTCTCGACCAGTTCACGCACCTGCTCGCGCAATTCGTGGGCGTCGCGGAAGGTCAGCACTTCCTCCCCGACCCGGAAGGAGCGCGGGATGTCGCCGCGCTCATCCACCACCTGGGCGGCACCCATGGCCGCCAACTCGAAGAGCCGCTGATTGCACGCCGCCTCGCGCGGGTCCCCTTCGACCAGCACGTGGTGGATGTTGATCGCGACCGTCGCGCCGCCATAGGCGTTGACATACTCCTCGGTGCTGGCGGCCTCGCCCCGGCAATAGTCGCGCAGCGACGTCGCGCGCCATCCGGGCCCCCAGAGCGCCAAACCGAACTCGACCAACTCGCTCAGCAAACGCTCGCGACGCGGCGTGGCTGCGCCGGCAAAGACGACGTTGGCGCGGTACTGGTCTCGGGTCCGGATCGGCCGATAGACCGAGGGATCCGCCGCAACGGAGAGGACATCGACGGTGCGGCCGAGGCGGTCGCTGATCTCGGCGGCCACATCGGTGCCGATGGTGTAGATCTGATCGTAGGGTCGCGCCAGCACCGACGCCTCGTAGGCGGTGCGGAGATCGTCAGGCATCCAGGCGACCCAGCGCGCACGGGACTGACTCCGCAGCTGATCGACCAGTGGCTCGTCGAGCTTCGGCGAGCCAAAGGTCAGCACCAGATCGGGCGCAGCCTCGTGGATGGCACGGTCGAGGCGCTTGGCCAGGTCGCCGCTCCGCATCCGCTCCAGGAAGGAGGGTTTGGCGGACAGATCGAAGGTGGTGACGCGGAGACCCAGACGTTCGAGGGCACGACGGCGCTGCGCGGCATGCGCATTGGGTCCATCATCGAAATCCGCCAGCAGCAGGACGCTGCGTTCGTTGCTCACGATGCCACCTCGGCCACGGAAAACTGCAGGTCATGCAGCCGTCGGTAGAGTCCACCAAGCCCGTACAGCTCGGCGTGGGTGCCCTGTTCAACGACCCGCCCCTCATCCAGCACGATGATCCGATCCGCCCCCCGCACCGTGGCGAGACGATGCGCGATCACCAGCACGGTGCGCCCCCCCATCAGTCGCTCGATCGCTTCCTGCACCAGCCGCTCCGACTCGGTGTCGAGTGCCGACGTCGCCTCGTCGAGGATCAGGATCGGGGCATCGCGCAGCAGCGCCCGGGCGATGGCGATGCGCTGCCGCTGGCCACCGGAGAGGCGCGTCCCGCGCTCCCCCAGCCGGGTGAGGTATCGGTCGGGCAGGGCTGCAATGAACTCATGCGCGTTGGCCGCACGCGCGGCAGCCTCGATGGCCGCATCGGTCGCCTCGGGCTGCCCGTAGGCGATGTTGGCGCGCACCGTGTCGTGCAACAGGACGGTATCCTGACTCACGACCGCAATCAACGCCCGCAACGATCGCCGACTGAGGGCCGTCAGCGGGACCCCGTCCATCCGGAGCGCCCCCCCCTGCGGGTCGTGGAAACGTGGGACCAGTTCGAGCAGCGTGGTTTTCCCCGCCCCGCTCGGACCAACCAGCGCCACCACCTCGCCCTTCCCCACGGTGATGCTCACGTGGCGCAGGACGGGCTGCTCCGCGTCGTAGCCGAAGGTGACGTCATCCATCACCAGTTCGCGCGTGAAGCTGGCAGGCACGATCCCAAGGGTATCGGCCTCGCTCGCCGGCAGGTCGAGGATCTGGAAGACCCGCTCGGCACTCGCCTCGGCGGTGGCAAGCTGGGTGGGCACATTGGTGATCGCCTTGATCGGCGAGAGCACCCGCAGCGCCGCCGCCAGGAAGATGACGACCTCGGGGGCGGCGAGTTGCACGCCGGAGAGTTCCGGTGACGAGGCCGCCCAGAGAATGAGCAGGATCATCGCCCCGCCGAAGAGCTCGCTCACCGGCGACGTCAACAGCGCAAACCGCTGGGTCCGGATGTAGCCCTTCCGGTAGCGATCGGTCTGCCGTGCGAAGGCCTCGGCCTCGCCCGTCTCGGCGGCAAAGGCGCGAATCAGCTTCATCGCGCCGAGGCGTTCGCTGATGGTGGCGGTGAGTTCGCCGCGCTCGTGGGCGAAGGCACGCGCGTGCCGCTTGAGGCGGCCGAGCAGCGCCTGCACCCCGATCACGAGGACTGGCGCCAGCACCAGCACCATCAGCGTCAGGCGAACCGAGACACCCAGCATCAGCGCGAGCATCGCCACGATCGCGACCGCATTCTGGAAGCAGGCGGCAAGGACGGCGACCACCACCAGCTTGACCTGGTCGGCGTCGTTGATCAGTCCGGTGGTGAGTTGCCCGCCGCGCGTCCGCTGAAAGACCCCGAGGTCGAGTCGGAGCAGATGGGCGAAGAGCCGGGTGCGGAGGTCACGGACCACGCCTTCCTGCACCTGCACGGAGAGGTACGCGGAGACATAGTTGGCGACGTTCTTGAGGACGAGCGCGCCGATGAAGATCGCCACCAGGCGTTGCCGCACTACACTGGGACCGTGGCCGGTGACCACCGGATCGAGCACGACGGCGATCCACCGCTGGAGCGCCGCATTCCCGGCCACGAGGGAATTCCCCTCGCCGAAGAGCGAGAGGAAGAGGGGCTGCAAGGTGACGAGCGCGAGCGCATCGAGGAGGCCCCCGAGCAAGGCCGCCACGAAGCCGAGGAGCAGCATCCCCCGGTGTGGGCGGAGCAGGGCGAAGAGCCGCGCCCGCACGCCGCGGCGGCTCAGCTGCGCCTCGGCAGCAGCAGCGCCACCGGGAGAATCACTTCCTCGGGCGAGACGCCGCCATGGAGAAAGGCGCCGCGGTAGCGGGCCTGATATTCACGCAGCTTGGTCGGATAGACGAAGAAACGGTCGCCCGTGGCCATCACCAGGCGTGCGCCCACCTGTCGCTCGGGGATCCCCCAGGCGGCAAGGTCGTCCACCACGATCGCGGCGTCCGGATCCTCCACGCGGATATCCTCGCCGAACTTGTAGCGCAGACTCGCGGACGCGTCGCGCTTGGCAAAGACGGTGGCCGGGGTGTGGCAATGAATCGAGCCGTGGTCGGTCGTCAGGATCACCGGCACCCCGCGCCGCTCCGCCTCCTTCAGCGCCTCGACGAGGGGCGAGCGCTCGAACCAGGTGCGGGTCAGCGCGCGGAGGGCGGTGCTGTCGCGCGCGACCTCGAAGAGCGCCTGGTTCTCCGTCCGGCCGTGCGTGAGCTGATCGATGAAGTTGAACACCAGCGCCGTCACGCCGTCGCGGGCGAGATGGCCCGGGAGGCGGCGCAGCATCGCCTCGCCATCCATTGTGGAGAAGATCTTCTCGTACTGCACCGGAATGTCGCGACCGGTCAGATCGCGGAGCTGCTCCACGAGCAACTCTGCTTCGTGCGCATTGAGCGACGTCTCTTCGCGCTCGTCCCACCACGCCGGGTGCCGCGCAAAGAACTCCGAGGGGTACAGCCCCGAGAAGATCGCGTTGCGACTGTACGGCGTCGCGGTCGGCACGATCGAGAAGTAATGATCGACCTCGACATCAAAGTAGCGCTCGATGATCGGACGGATCATGGCCCACTGGTCGAGCCGGAGGCAGTCCACCACCACCAGCATGACGCGATGATGCACATCGAGCGTGGGGCGAAGGAACTCGGAGACGACATCCACCGAGAGCGGTGGGCGATCCGCCCCACGTGTGGCGAGCCATCCGGGATAGTTCGCCGCGATGAAGCGGGCGAAATCCATGCGCACGCTCTGCTGCAGGTTGCGGAGCGCCTCCTGCAGACCCGGCTCGTCCGCCTGCCCCAGCTTCACTTCCCACTCCGCGAGCTCGGCGACGAACTCGACCCACTCCCGCCACGCAAGCGTCTCGCCACGGCGCCCCGCCAGCTCCCGAAACCTGGTGACGAAATCGCGGGAGAGCCGCTGCTGACGGATCCGGTCCCCCTCCAGCAATCGCGTGATGACCGACAGGACCTGCCGCGGCGAGACCGGCTTGATCAGGTAGTCGGCGATCTCGACGCCAATGGCATCGCGGAGGGTTTCGGGCTCTTCCGACTTGGTGACCATCACCACCGGGATCGACGAATCGATTGCCCGGAGCAATGGCACCAGCTCGAGACCGCGTAGCCCAGGCATCTGCTCGTCGAGCAGGATGACGCCGTAGGCCTGGCGTCGGAGCAGCGCCAGCGCGTCGTCGCCATTCGCGGCGCGCTCGACGGTGAAGCCCTGCTGCTCGAGAAAAAGGACCTGCGAGTCGAGGGTCTCGATCTCGTCGTCCACCCAGAGAATGGTGCGTGGTCGGGCCATGAGGGAAGGTAAGGGGTGACCCCTCACCCCTCACCCTCTTACCATTCCCCGATGCCCGCCCCCCAGATCCTCCTCCTTCGCTTTTCCTCGATCGGGGACCTCCTGCTGACCACGCCCCTGTTGCGGGCGCTGCGGACCCGGCATCCGACGGCACGGATCAGCATGGTGGTGCGGGAGGACATGGCGGAGACGCTGCGGCACAATCCGCGATTGACCGAGCTGATCACCTGGCGACGCGGATCCCCGCTCACCGAGCTGGCTGCCACCCTGCGCGCGGTCCCGTGGAC
>JBBRGR010000056.1:0-8562 GCA_038223815.1 Gemmatimonadales bacterium | reverse complement strand
CTCAATCTTCCGTCGTTCGTGGGTGGATCGCATCGCCTGGAACACTGGCTGGAGCCGATCACCGAGCCGGCCACCCGTCTGATGGATGCACTCGTCCTGCCCCATGGCAGTATCGAGGTGGCGCTGGTCGGGGGCGCGGTGGCAATCGCCCTGCTCGGGCTCGGGCTCGGGCTGCGACTCACCCTGCGTGGACCGATCGTCACGCCCGCGAACGCCGTGCCGGAGCGTGGCATCTGGCGACTGCTGCATGGCAAGTATTTCATCGACGAGCTCTATGCCAAGGTCTTGGTCGGCCCGACCGTCTGGTTCTCCCGGACGGTGTTGTGGAAGGGATTCGACCAGTTCCTGGTCGACCGGCTCGGCGTGGGTGGCACGGCCCGGGTGGCCCAGGGACTCGGGTGGCTCGGCTCCCGGCTGCAGAATGGCCAGGTGGCGCTCTACGTCACTCTCTTTGCGGTCGGGGTGGTGATCATCCTCCGCACCCTGGTGCGCTGATCCGATGAACGCCTTCCTCGCCTCCGTGGGCTATGATCGCTGGATCCTCCACGTCCTGCTGCTGGTGCCGCTCCTCGGCATGCCGCTGGTGCTCCTCTTTCCGGTCACGGCCGCGCGCTGGATTGCGCTCGCGGTCGCCCTGACCGAGTTCGTCCTCGGCATCGGCCTGTGGTGGGCCTTCGACCCCGCCAACGGCGGGCTCCAGTTCGTCACCGACGTCCCCTGGCTCGCGGGCTATGGTGTCGGCTATCGCGTCGGCATCGATGGCATCTCCGTGCTGATGGTGCTGCTCTCGGTGGTGATGATGCCGCTGGTGGTCTGGGGGAGCTGGCGCAGCATCGACCAGAAGCAGCGTGGCTTCTATGCCCTCCTCCTGGCCATGAAGGCCGGGATGCTCGGCGTCTTCATCTCGCTGGACCTCTTCCTGTTCTACATGTTCTGGGAGCTCCTGCTGATTCCGATGTATTTCATGATCGGCATCTGGGGCAGCAGCAACCGCCTGTACGCCGCGACGAAGTTCGTGATCTACACCTTCGTCGGCTCGCTGCTCATGCTGGTCGCCATTCTCTGGATGGTCTTCCAGGTGGGCAAGGCCACCGGCACCTATTCCTTCGCCTATACCCACCTGCTCGCACACGCCGACGTGATGACGCCGTGGGGCCCGTGGCTCTTCGTCGCCTTTGCGCTGGCGTTCGCGGTGAAGGTGCCGCTCTTTCCGTTCCACACCTGGCTGCCGGATGCGCACACGGAGGCGCCGACCGCCGGATCGGTGGATCTCGCGGTGATCCTCCTCAAGATGGGTACCTACGGGTTCCTCCGCTTTGCGATCCCCTTCGTTCCGGCCTTCGCCCTCTCCGAGACGACGGGGCGGGTGATGGCCACACTGGCGGTGGTTGGCATCGTGTACGCCGCGCTCGTGGCGATGGTGCAGCCGGACCTCAAGCGCCTGGTGGCGTATTCGTCCGTCTCCCACCTCGGTTTCGTCATGCTGGGCATCTGGGGGAGCACGGTCGAGAGCGTCCAGGGCGCCATTCTGGTGATGGTCTCCCACGGACTCTCGACCGGCGCGCTCTTCTTCATCATCGGGATGCTCTATGAGCGCCGGCACACGCGCCAGATCGCGGACTTCGGTGGGCTCGCCCGCGTGGCACCGCTGATGACGCTGGCCTTCGTCATCACGGCATTCTCCTCGATCGGCCTGCCCGGACTGAACGGCTTCGTCGGCGAATTTCTCGTGCTGATCGGTTCGTTCGGTCGCTATCCGGTGCTGGTGGGGGTGGCCACGACGGTGGTGGTCTTCTCGGCAGCGTACATGCTGTGGGCGACGCAGCGCGTCTTCTTCAACCGACTCACCAATCCGGCCAATGAGGGGATCGGGGACCTGAATCTCCGGGAAGTCGCGGTCCTGGCGCCGTTGATCGCGGCGATGTTCTGGATCGGGCTCTACCCCGGCCCACTCCTCCGGCGAACGGAGAGCGCGGCGCGCCGGTACGTCGAACTGGTGTCCCCGCACCTGCCGCCTGCCACGCTCCCGGGCCCGGTGACGCGCGGAGGCCAGCCATGAGACTGCTCGACCTCTCGACGCCGGGCGGCGCCGCTCTCGCCCTGTTGCCGGAGATGCTGCTCACCGGTTGGGCGCTGCTCGTCCTCCTGCTCGTGGGGTGGCGCCACCGGACGGCGCAGGACATGCGAGTGGTCGGCACCGTCTCGCTCATCGGTTACGGCCTGGCCGCCCTGGGCACGGGCTGGCTGGCCTGGCAGCAGGCGCGGCCGGATGGATTGGCGATGATGATTGCGCTCGATGGCTTTCGCTACGCCAGTGACGCGCTGCTGCTGAGTGTCGGCGCGCTGATCGCGATCCTCTCATTGCGCTGGCTCGAGCGCCAGGGCATCCTCGCCCCGGAGTACTACGTCCTCCTGATGCTCGCCACCGTGGGGATGATGCTGCTGGCTGGGGCGGTGGACATGACGACCATGTTCCTCGGGCTGGAGGTGATGTCGATCTCCGTCTATGTCCTGACGGGGTACGACCGGACCCGACGGGCCTCGGCGGAGGCGGCCCTGAAGTATTTCCTGATCGGCGCGTTTGCGTCCGGCTTCCTGCTCTACGGCATCGCGCTCATCTACGGCGCCACCGGGCAGTTCAACTTCACGCTCATCGGCGCCCAACTCGCCTCCACCCCGCCGACCCTGATGGCCAAGCTCGGCATGGGACTGCTCCTCGTGGGCTTCGCCTTCAAGGTTGCGGCCGTGCCGTTCCATGCCTGGGCGCCCGATGTGTACGAAGGGGCACCGACCCCGATTACCTCGTTCATGGCGAGTGGAGTGAAGGCCGCGGCGTTCCTCGCCCTGGCCCGCTTGCTCGCCGAGGTCTTCCCGGCGTTTGTGGAGCTCTGGCGCCCTGTGCTTGCCGGACTGGCGATTGCGACCATCCTCATCGGGAACCTCGTGGCGTTGGCGCAGACCTCGCTCAAGCGGATGCTGGCGTACAGCGCGATTGCGCACGCGGGCTACCTCCTCCTCGCGCTCTGGTCCCACTCGGATGAAGGCACTGCCGCGGTGCTCGTCTATCTGCAGGCGTATGCCGTCACCACCGTGGCCGCGTTCGGCGTGCTGGCGTCCATCGAGCGGGCCGGCGCCCGCACCGTGCAGTTGAGCGATCTCGAGGGGCTCTATGCCGTGCGCCCCTTCGCCTCGTTGGCGCTCTCGGTCTGCATGCTTTCCCTGCTCGGGTTCCCCGGGACCTTCGGTTTCATCGGGAAGTGGTTCCTGATTTCCGCCACGCTGCGGCAGGGCGAAGTGTTGCTGCCGGTTGTCGCGATGATCGGCAGCGGGATCTCGATCGGCTACTACTTGCCGGTCGTGCTCTCGATGACACTCAAGCCCACCCGCACGCGGCAGGCGCACCAGAGCATTCGTTTTCCGCTCCCGGCGAAGCTGGTCGTCACGCTCTGTGTGCTGCTCATCCTCGGCCTTGGCCTCTGGCCCAAGCCGGTCCTCGACTTCGCAACGCAGGAGGCGGTGCAACTCCGTCGCGGTGCGGCGCCGATCCTGACCCGCTGACCTGGTGACGTGATGCTGTTCCCGAGAACCATCTTCCGCGAGTATGACGTGCGCGGTGTCGTGGGGACGCAGTTGACCCCGGCCCTCGCGCACCATCTGGGGCGGGCACTCGCCTCACTCGGCGTGGCACGCCTCGGGCGGCCGCCAGTCATCGCGGTCGGCCGAGACAATCGTCCGTCAGGCGAAGCCCTCGCGGCCGCCGTGCGCGCGGGGGTCGTCGCGTCAGGCGGGACGGCGGTCGATGTGGGGATGCTGCCGACCCCGGCGCTCTATTTTGCCGTGCAGGCGCTCGGGACCGACGGTGGCATCCAGGTGACGGGTTCGCACAATCCCCCGGAGTTCAACGGATTCAAGATGGTCCTCAGCGGGGGCTCGATTCACGGCGCGGTCATCCAGCAGCTCTGGGAGACGATCGTCGTCGAGCAGTATGCGGACGGCACGGGTCGTGAGGCGAGTGATGGCTCGGTCCTCGACCGGTATCGCGAAGCGATCGTGTCGCGTCACCACCTTGCCCGCCCGGTCAAGGCTGTCGTGGACTGCGGGAATGGCGTTGCGTCGCTCGTCGCGATTCAGACCCTGCGTGCACTTGGTGCGGAGATCATCCCGCTCTTCGCCGAGAGCGACGGCACCTTTCCGAATCATCATCCCGATCCAACCGTGCTCGAGAATCTCGTGGACCTGCAGGAGGCGGTCCGAGCACACGGCGCCGAGCTCGGGAGTGCGTTCGACGGCGATGCCGACCGTATCGGCGCCGTGGACGAACTGGCGACGCCGATCTGGGGCGACCGTCTACTGGTCCTCTATGGCCGTGACGCCGTGCGGCGCTTCGGTGCCGGCGTCCCGGTGATCTTCGATGTCAAGTGCTCCGAATCGCTGCCCGCCGCGCTGAGCGCCGCGGGGGCGCGTCCCGTCATGTGGAAGACCGGTCACTCCCTGATCAAGGCCAAGATGAAGGAGGAGGCGTCTCCCCTGGCCGGCGAGATGAGCGGCCACATCTTCTTCGGTGGGGACTGGTACGGCTTCGATGACGCACTGTTCGCGGCGGCTCGCCTCCTGGAGATTGTCTCGCACGGCCCCGGCGGGTTGGCGGTGCTGCTGGAGGATCTTCCTGAGTCCTTTGCGACCCCCGAACTACGTTTCGATTGTGCGGACGAGGTGAAGTTCGAGGTGGTGGCGCGCGCGGCGGAGCATTTCTCTGCGCGCTACCCGGTCCACACGATCGATGGCGTCCGCATCACCTACCCAGATGGCTGGGGGCTGATTCGGGCATCGAATACCCAGCCGATCCTGGTGCTGCGATTCGAGGGGACGTCACCTGCCGCTCGCGACCAGTACCACGCCGAGATGACCGCGTGGCTCGCGACGCAGGGCATCGGGGTGTAGTGCGGTGACTCCGCGGACGCGGCGCCTCATCGCGCTTGGCGCCGTGGTCGTCCTCGTGTTGCTCGCGGGGCGCGCCATCGCGGGGTTGCTCGCGGATCGCTGGTGGGCGGCGGGGATCTCGGACGCGGCGAGCGACGCCGTGACCCGGTGGACGCTCTACGGCTGGCTCCTCGATGCGATTGCCATGACAGTCGCGGCGGTCTGGTTTGCCGCCCACGCGGTGATTGTGGTGCGCGGCATCGCCACCGTGACCATGGCGCGACGCATCGGGACGGAAGAGGTTCCCGTGACCGTCCCGCCTGATCTCCTGATGCGGTGGGCGGTGGGCGTCGGGATCCTGCTCGGGGTGATCACCGGGAGCGGGGCCCGTGCCTGGCGCGCCCCCCTAGCGCTTGCGAGGGAGGGAGTGAGACTCGGTGCGATCGAGCCAGTCAGCGGCGCGGATCTCGGGCAGTTCGTGGCTCGCCTGCCCGTCTGGCAGATCGCCCATGGGTTCATCCTGACTCTGATTCTGCTCGGCCTGGCGCTCGTCGTCGTCCTCTACCTCGTGTCCGGTGGGATCCACCGCGCGTCGGGCCCTGTCGTCGTTCATCCCCACACCCGGCGCCACCTCGGCGTGCTCTTCGCCCTGCTGGCGCTCAGCCTCGCGGCCGGCTCGCTCCTGCATCCCTGGACGTCGGTCGCCGCCCTCACCGAACCGCTCCGATTGGTCGACGCCCGGCTGCGCGTGGTCATGTCCCAGGCCGTGTTCGGCGCGGGACTCGCAGTCGCGGCACTCTCCCTCGCGTGGGCCCAGAAGGGGCGAGACTCCCTGCTGCTCGCGGCGTGGCTGGTTCTCGGCGTGGCACTGGCGGGCGAGCGGCTGCTGCTCCCCGCGGTGACGGCGCCCACGACGCCCATCGAGGGCGCCGATGCACAGATACAGGAGGCGACCGCCAGGATGTGGGGGATCGCGCTTCTCCCGGAGGGCCCCGCAGCTGACACTGTGCCGAGCGTGACCGGGCGATGGGATCGGGCGTCGCTTCTCAGCGCCGTGGAGGGGCAGGGTGGGGTCCTCCTCACCGCGACCGCGGCACACAGCGGGGCCGGGGACTCCGTGCTCCCGGTGTGGCATCTGGTGGTCGCCTCCAGGAGTGGGACACCTCGCGAGCTGCTCACGGTCCGCGACGGCCCTGAGCCCCTCCGCGACGAGGTCGGGGTCATCCATCGGATCGGGATGGACGCGGCACGCATCTTTCCGGGCGCGCCGGCATGGTCGGCCACCACCAGCGGCGTCCCTGCTGGCGGGTTCCTTCGCAGACTCCTGTTGACGTGGGCACGACAGGCCGGCGGGATGCTGGGGCTGCGGGCGTCGGATCATCTGGACTGGCATCTTGAGCCGCATGCGCGCCCAGCGGCCATCCTGCCGATGGTCTCATGGCTGCCAGCTGAAGCGGTGGTGGTGGCGGGGGAACCGCTGTGGCTGGTGCAGGGAGTTGTTTCGGTGGACGCGTTCCCGTTGGCGACGCGGGCCCTGTGGGGGACGCGGGAAGTTGCGGGCGCCATGCCCGCGTTTGTCGCCGTCATCGAACCGGCCACGGGAGCGATGCGAATCTTTCGGGATCCCAGTGCAGACTCCGTTGCTGCGGCGTGGGCCCGCATCATGGGCCCGGTCGTTGAGCCCGAGGGAGCGCTGCCCGATCCGGTGCGTGACGCCATGGGGTATCCGCGGCTGCTCTTCGAGGCGCAACTGCGGGTGCTCGAGGGCCCCGCGTGGCAGCTCGGTCGCCGTGCCGGTCGTCGAGTAGCCGATGGACCGCCGGAACTGCCGGTGCCGATCTGGTCCCTCGCAGAGGAGCCCGGCTGGCAGGCCGTGCTGGAAGACCCGGCACGCCTCACCATCGCGACGATCCTCTCGGCGTCACGCCGCGCTGGTCGGCTGCACGTCGCCGTCCAGCGGCACGACGCGCAGGGCCCGGAAAACAGTCGCGAATTCGAACGCCGGTGGAACCGCATGCCGGCACTCGCGCAGTGGCGCGATTCTGCCCGGGCCGCTCAGGACTCCGTCCGGACGGGAACGGTTCGGTGGTATCTCGGCGCCGCAGGACTCGTCGGCTGGCAACCGATGATCGCCATCAGTCGGACCGGCCGCGCGACGGCGTTGGCGGTTGCGGTATCGGCCGGGGAAAGGGTCGCGGTCGCACGCGAGCCGTCCGCCGCGTGGGACGGACTGTTTGCGGACGGCCAGATCCGCCTGGAGACGCTGGGTCAGGAGGTTGACCTGGAACGATGGGGCAAGGCCCGGGAGTGGCTGGCGCGAGCCGATTCCGCGCTGGCGCGTGGCGACATGACCGCCTTTGGTCGGGCCTACGAGGCACTTCGCCGGCTCGTGCTGGAGCCCCGGCCTGAGTAGCGGTCGGGCCGCCGAACGGCTATTTTCGGAGGCTTTTGCAGTTTGTGACGTTCAGGCTCCAGCCATCATCACGAGGTGTACGTGAACCTGCATGAATATCAGGCCCGCGACCTGCTCAAGGTCGCCGGGATTCCCATGTTCGATGGCGACGTCGCGGCCACGCCGACTGAGGCCGAGGCGATTGCCCGGCGCTTGGGCGGCACCGTGGTCGTCAAGGCGCAGGTGCATGTGGGCGGCCGTGGGAAGGCGGGCGGCGTCAAGCTCGCCCGCAACCCGGCAGAGGCGCTCGAGTGCGCCTCCCAGATCCTTGGCATGACGATCAAGGGGCTGGTGGTCAACAAGGTCCTTGTGGTCCCGGCCGCTGAGATCGCGACGGAGAGCTACGTCGGCCTGATCCTCGACCGCGCCACCCAGAAGCCGGTCTTCATGGTGTCGGACGCCGGTGGCGTGGACATCGAGGAAGTGGCCGCCAAGACCCCCGAGAAGATCACCAAGCTCGCGGTCGACCCGCGCTACGGTCTCCAGCCGCACCAGGCGCTGCAGCTCGCGCTGGCGTTGTACCGCGACTGGAACCACGTGAAGGCCGCCACGAAGATCATGACCCAGCTGTATCAGGTCTTCATGGCGAACGGCTGCTCACTCGCCGAGATCAACCCGCTGGTGACCACGCCGGACGGGAAGGTCCTCGCGCTCGACGCCAAGATCATCATCGACGACAACGAGCTGGATCGTCGCCCGGACCTCGCGGTGCTCCGCGATGAGACGGCCGAGGAGCCCAGTGAAGTCCAGGCCCGTCGCGCGAACCTCACCTTCATCAAGCTCGACGGCAACGTGGGCTGCGTGGTGAACGGGGCAGGGCTGGCGATGGCCACGATGGATCTCGTGAAGTATTACGGCGGCGAGCCCGCCAACTTCCTCGATATCGGCGGCTCGTCGAACCAGGAGAAGGTCGTCAACGCGCTGAAGATCATCACCTCGGATCCGAGCGTGAAGGTCATCCTGTTCAACATCTTCGGCGGCATCACCCGCACCGACGACGTGGCGAGCGGGATTGTCGCGGCCACGAAGCAGTTCGAGGTGAAAGTGCCCATCGTCATCCGGCTCACCGGGACCAACGAGGCCGAGGCCTTCAAGATCCTCGAGAGCGTCGGCATGGTGGCGATGAACGACATGGACGCGGCCGTTGCGAAGGCCGTTGCGCTTGCCAAGGAGGCCGCGTGAGCATCTGG
>JBBRGR010000055.1:0-8621 GCA_038223815.1 Gemmatimonadales bacterium | reverse complement strand
GGGGTCGCGCCGTGGATGGCGCTGGCGCTGGCGGGGTGGCTCCTCTTCGTGATTCCCTATCGACTCACCGGCATGGTGGTCGATCGTGTCGCGCTTGAGCGCGACACCCGCTCCACCTGGAAGCTGCTGCTCGGCGGGGCGATCTACAGCGTGTGGGTGGTCGGCCTCGCGGTCGCCGTGGGACGCTGGCGCGGGATGTGGCTCGGACTGCTGACGCTGGGGCTGGTCCCGGTGGTGGGGATGCTCGGGCTGCTGGTGCGCGAGCGGTGGCGCGGCGCGTGGGTCGACGTGCGCCGCTGGGGCCTGCTGCGCTCCCGGCGTAGATTGGTGGACACCCTCCGCATGGCACAGCACCGGCTCGGTCAGCGACTCGACCAGCTCTTCGAGCACCACACCCCACGAGGCGATGCATGACGGCAGGCGATGTGACAGCAGCGCATGACCGCGACGTGCCCAAGGTGATCTGGTCGTGGGCGTTCTATGACTGGGCCAACTCGGCCTTCACGACGCTGATCGTCACCTTCATCTATGCCACCTATTTCACCCAGGCGATGGCCCCGGATCCGCTCACCGGCACGGCGTGGTGGTCGCGTGCCGTCGCGATCAGTGCGGTGCTGATCGCGCTGCTGTCGCCCGTGTTCGGCGCGATGGCTGATCGGGGCGGGACACGGAAGCGATTCCTCGGAGTGAGTACACTGGTCTGCGTGCTGGCCACAGCGGCACTGGCGTTCATTGCGCCGGGAGGCACCAGCGCGGCGCTCCTCGCGCTCGGCTGTTTCGTCGTGGCGAACGTGGCGTTCGAGATGAGCGTGATGTTCTGCAATGCCTTTCTGCCAGCCATCGCCTCGTCGGGAAAGATCGGCCGGATCTCGGGCTACGGCTGGGGCCTCGGCTATGTGGGGGGACTGATCTGCATGGCGATCGCCCTGGTCGGCTTCGTGCAGCCGGAGGTGCCCTGGTTCGGGTTGTCGAAGGAGGCAGGATGGAATGTGCGGGCGACCAATCTGCTGGTGGCAGGGTGGTTCCTCGCCTTCTCCATCCCCTTCTTCCTGTATGTGCCCGAGAAGAAAGTGGCGCAGGGTGCGACGGACGTGCGCGGTGCGTTCCGGGCGCTTGCGCAGACCTTCCGCGACATCCGCCGCTACCCCGACATCGTGCGCTTCCTGATCGCGCACCTGATCTACAACGACGGGCTGGTCACCGTCTTTGCGTTCGGCGCGATCTACGCCGCCGGGACCTTCGGGATGACGATCGCGGACGTGATCCTCTTCGGCGTGGTGCTCAACGTCGCCTCGGGGATCGGCGCGCTCGGCTTCGGCTTCATTGATGACCGGATCGGCGGGCGCCGGGCGGTGCTCGTCTCGCTGATCGGCTTGTGCATCGCGGCGGCGATCGCCGTCTGGGCACCGACGCGGGCCTGGTTCTGGGTTGCCGGGGTGACCATCGGGATCTTCGTCGGTCCGAATCAGAGTGCGTCGCGCTCGCTGCTGGGGCGGTTTGTCCCCGAACGACATCAGACGGAATTCTTCGGGCTCTACGCCTTCTCGGGGAAGGCCGCGGCCTTCCTGGGACCGCTGATGCTCGGACTCGCCACTGAGGTCTTTGCTTCGCAGCGTGCCGGGATGGCCACGGTGATCCTCTTCTTCACCATTGGGGGCGCTGTGCTCGTGACCGTGAATGAGGCCCGCGGTATCGCGGCGGCGCAGACGGGGTGAGGTGTCAACGTCCGTGGTTCCTGGGCCGTACCACTTGGTAGTCCCCCGCAGATGATTTCCCATTCTCACTGGAGCAATCGCGTGTCAATTGCACGTTGGTCAGCGCCGTCTCTCGCGCTCCTGTTGATCCCTGCCGCGCTCACCGCGCAGGCGAAGGTCAACCAGTACGGCTACCCCGAAAAGCACGATCCCAAGCCGACAGCGGCCGCGATCACGCCCGCCGACCTGATGACCCGGCTCTACATTTTCGCCGATGACTCAATGATGGGTCGGCAGGCGGGTCGTGCCGGGAACATGATGGGCACCAACTACATCGCCGCCGAGCTCAAGCGGTTGGGGATCAAGCCGGGTGGGGACCACGGCGGGTACTTCCAGACGCTGCCCTACATCCAGCGCAAGTTCACCGAACAGTCGGTCCTGATGGCCGGCGGCCAGACGTTCCGGATCAACGCCGACTTCGTGCCGGTACCGGGGCCGCGCGCGCCGCAGGCAATCACGAATGCACCGGTGATCTACGGTGGCATCGCGGGTGACACGACGCAGCAGATCAGTGCCTCGCAGGCGGCCGGCAAGGTGGTGATCCTCGCCCCGGCGCGCGCTCAGGCGGCGGTGCCGATCGGTGGGGGGCGTGGTGGCTTCGGCGGTGGAGCCGGCGGCACTGCACGCTTCGCGGGCGCGGTGGCCGTGATCACCGCCGACCTCGATCCACTCACGCCCTCGGCGCGCGCCGCGATCAACGATCCGATCGCGTCGATCGCCACGGCGGACATGCAGGTCTCGGTCACGCCAGGTGACGTGATCGTCACCAATGGCAGGGGTGGCGTGGGCGTGGTGCGCGGCGACAAGGTGGTCGGCGGCATGCTGCCGGCCGGGATGTCGCCCGCCTCGATCAAGCTGTGGAACGACTCGGTGGTTCGCGCGGACTCGATCGCACGCGCCGGCCGGGGTGCAGCGGGTGGTCGCGCTGCGGCCGGAGCAGCGGGTGGGCGCGGCGGTGCCGCGCCGGGGGCGAATCATTCAGCTCCACAGGCCACCCTGCGCGCCTCGATCGCCACCGCCGAGAAGCTCCTCGGCGGAAGGATCCTGGCGGGCCTCCCGCTCGGCACCATGGGTGGCACGCTCAGCGCCACGCTCGACTATGTGGAGCAGAAGACGGACTATGGCCGCAACGTGATCGGGATCGTTCCGGGTTCCGACCCGAAACTCCGCGGGCAGTACGTGGCGATCGGTGCGCACAACGACCACGTCGGCTTCCGTCAGGGCGGCACCGACCACGATTCGCTCCGCGCCGCAGCGCAGATCCGGCTCCGCGCCCAGATGTCGAGTGGTGATCTGCTGAACCTGACCCCGGAGCAGGCGGCCTCGCTGCCGAAGGTCAACGTCGATTCGCTCCGGAAGATCCGTCCGGCACGCCCCGACTCGATCAACAACGGCGCCGATGATGATGGCTCGGGCTCGATGGCGCTGATGGAGATCGCCGAAGCGATCCAGCTGATGAAGACGAAGCCGAAGCGCTCGATGGTGTTCGTGTGGCACACGGCGGAAGAGTCCGGTATGCACGGGTCGCGGAACTTCTCGTCGAACCCGACGGTCCCGGTGGACTCGATCGCCGCGCACATCAACATCGACATGATCGGCCGTGGCCGCGCCGAGGACGTCATCGGCGGCGGCGACACCTACACCGGGATCCTCGGGGCCTATCGGCTTTCCAAGGAGTTCGGTGATCTGGTGTACAACACCAACAAGAAGAGCCCCAACGCCCTGATCCTCGATGACCGCTTCGATGATCCGACCCTCGGCACGCAGGTGAACGGCGTCACGAAGTGGCCGGGCTACAGCAACCTCTACGGCCGCAGCGACCATACACGCTACGCCGAGAAGTGCATCCCGATCGTCTTCTTCTTCACCGGTCTGCATGGCGACTATCACCAGGTCACCGACGAACCGCAGTACATCGACTATCCGCACTACTCGCGCATTACCGGTTTCATCCGCGATGTTGCGGTGGAAGTCGGGAATGCCTCGAGGCGGCCGGCGCTCGATGGGCCGTGTGTGCGGAGGTAGGCGCTAGTCGTTGGTCGCTGGAGGTGCAACGTGAAAGGTGAGACGGATCCCCAGTGGGGGGGCACGTCTCACCTTTCACCTTTCACCTTTCACCTCTCCCGACGAACGACTCCCTCACACACACCGACTCCACCCGCACGCCACGCACGTCTGACACCGGGCACTTCGGGCCACTGGCCCAGTGCATTCGGGGCAACGCGGCATCCCGGTGTTGTTCGGTCCCGAGGAGGGCGCGGGTGGCGTGGAATCCGGGTGCTGGTGGTAGCGGGTGGAGGCGAGTGGCCCTCGGACTGCGGCCAGCAGTGGGTAGGAGATGAGCATGGCGGCCTCGATTCGGTGTATGTTCGGCTTACATACCGAATATACGCCGAAAGTTGCTGCCGTCAATTGGCCACCGTCTCCATCCATTGTGGCCGACGGGGTGCCTCGACTGGGAGTCGCGAGCGGCCACGTCCCTCACGCTCACCGGGGCGCGGTACATTGCGGAATGTGTTGGCCGTCGGCCCACCCTTCAAAGGTCAACCCTGCACGGAGGTCCGCGTGAGTCGGATTGCGTATTTGGGCACCGGACTGCTCGGTGCCGGTTTTGTCGAGGCAGCTCTCGGGCGCGGTGATCAGGTGACGGTCTGGAATCGGACGGAGGCGAAGGCGCGGGCGTTGGTCGCATTCGGGGCGGTGGTCGCCGCGACGCCCGCCGAGGCCGTGCGTGGCGCCGAGCGGGTGCACTTGGTGCTGCCGGATGATGCCGTGGTTGAAACGGTGATCGGTGCGCTGCGTCCTGGGCTCTCTGCGGAGGCGATCCTCATTGATCACTCGACCACCCTGCCCGCGCGGACGGCGGAACGTTCGGTGCGCCTCAATGCCGAGGGGGTGCACTATCTCCACTGCCCGGTGTTCATCGGGCCGGCGGCGGCGCGCCAGGGTGTAGGGACGATCATGGTCTCCGGGCCGCGCGCCCACTTCGATGCCGTCGAGCCGGCGCTGGCCCGCCAGGCGACCAAGGTCGACTATTTCGGTGAACGCCCCGATCTCGCGGCGGTCTACAAGCTCTGCGGCAACGCCCTCATCCTCGGGATCACGGCGCTGCTGGCCGACACCTACACGGTCGCGCGCGGCGGTGACGTCGCGCCGCTCGATGTGCTCGCCAAACTGCAGGAGTACTTCAACCCCGCGAACATCGTCGCCGGACGAGGCAAGTCGATGGCGGCGGGGAACTATGCGCCCGGGTTCGAGCTGACGATGGCGCGGAAGGATCTGGGGCTGATGCTCGAGACGGCAGGCGACGCGCCGCTGACATCACTCCCCGGAATCGCCGCGCGGATCGATGACTTGATTGCCCAAGGTTACGGCGCGGAGGACCTCGCGGCACTTGGGCGCGACGCCATCAGCCCTCGGACATCGCTCCCACACTGAGGACGGGGGGGGAACGGTGAACGGTGAGGGGCGACGGGTACGTTTCAAGCGTTCCAAACCGAAACTTCCGCTATCCCCCCTGCGTCTTGCTCCCTGTCCCCATCCCCAGAGCGCCGAGATGGCCAGGCCGGAGTTGGTCCAGCGGATTCGTGAGCGGTTGCAGCGCGTTGGCGTGTGGTTGCTCGGGGTCCGCCGCCGGATCACGTGTCGCCGTGTGGTCGTCGTGGCGGGTCTCACCGGGGCTGTGGCAACCTTCGCCATCGCGACGGAGGCATCGATCCGCGGCCATCTTGGTGATGCCGCGAGCCGCCTTCCGACGGCGCTCTACGCACGTCCCGTGGCGTGGGGCAGCGACGACGATGGCACCGCTCCGGTGGCGATCGCCCCACTGGAGGGCAGCGCGCTCGAGCTGCGACACCCGGTGACGCTGGATGCGGTGCCTGCCACGCTGGTCCAGGCGGTGCTCGCCGTGGAGGACCAGCGCTTCTACGAGCACGACGGCCTTGACCTGCGCCGCATCGGGGGGGCCTTCCTCGCCAACGTGAAGGCGGGTGGGATCGCCCAGGGTGGCAGCACGATCACCCAGCAGCTCGCCAAGAACCTCTTCCTCTCGTCGGATCGCACGCCGCTTCGCAAGGCGCGTGAGGCGGCACTCGCGCTCACCCTCGAGTTGCGCCACGACAAGCGGCACATTCTCGAGGCATATCTCAACGAGATCTATCTGGGGCAGGACGGTGGCCGCGCCATGCACGGCGTGGGGGCGGCGGCGCGGAGCTACTTCAACAAGGACATCAGTCGGTTGACGCTTGCCGAATCGGCGCTGCTTGCCGGGATGATTCACGCGCCCAATCGGCATACGCCGACGCGTCACGCCGCGATGGCGCGCGCGCGGCGGAACCTGGTGCTGCAGTTGATGGTGGAGCAGGGTCGCATCCCGCGCGCAGCCGCTGCCAGGGCCACTGCAACCCGCGTGGTCGCCAGGGTGCCGTCCAATGCCACGCTCGACGCGCGCCACTTCCGCGACGCCGCACGTGCGGCACTCCCGACCCGACTCCCGGCTCGCGGTGCCGCCGTTTATACCACACTCGACGCCCGACTGCAGCGGGCAGCGCAGCGCGCGGTGCGTCGTGGTCTGGATCGGCTGCGGCAACCTGGCCTCGAGGGCGCGCTGCTGGCACTCGACCCCCGCACTGGCGAAGTCCTTGCCATGGTCGGCGGACGTGACTACGGCCGGTCCCAGTACAATCGTGCCGTGACCGCCAAGCGCCAACCCGGGAGTGCCTTCAAGCCCGTCGTCGCGCTCGCCGCCCTGGCGCGCGCCGGAGAAGGCGCGCCGGCGTTCACGCTGGCGAGCATGGTCGACGATGCACCGCTCTCGCTCCGCACCGCGCGCGGTCCCTGGCAGCCCAGCAACTACGATGGCGAGTTCCGTGGACCTGTCAGCGTGCGCCAGGCGATGGAGGAGTCGCTCAACGTGCCGTTCGTGCGGATCGGACTCGCGGTCGGCCCCGAGCGGATCGCCGCCACCGCGAAGCAGCTCGGCATCACGTCGCCCCTGCCGCCGGTGCCGAGTCTCGCGCTCGGGAGCGCGGAGGTGACGCTCCTCGAATTGGTGCGCAGCTACGGCGTGCTGGCCGCGGGAGGCGAGCTCGCGACCACGCGCTTCATCCTCGGCGAGTCACGCGCGAGCGGCGACGTCACCGAGCTCGGCAATCGTCAGATCGTGCAGGTCGTTGATCCCGCAGCGGCCTTTCTGGTGACCTCCGCGTTGCAGGGCGTCGTGGAGCATGGCACGGGCGCGGCCTTGCAGCAACGCCTCGGGACCGATGGGATCGCCGGGAAAACCGGCACGTCGAGCGATTGGCGCGATGCATGGTTCATCGCCTACTCGCCGTCACTGGTGGTGGGGGTGTGGGTCGGGCACGACGACGGCCACGCGATGCGCACGACCGGTGCCTCCGCGGCGCTTCCGATCGTTGCCGAGTTCCTGGCCGATGCCTTCGCCGATCGGGAGCCGGAGGAGTTCCCGGTGCCGGACGGGGTCGTCGAAGGGCGGCGGCCGGCGGGTGCGCATGATTGGGGCGATGTCTGCGGTGAGACCGAGTATTTCCTTGAAGGGACCGAGCCTGCGGAATCGTCCTGCATGCACTTCGACATTCCCGAGATGTCCGGAGTGGACGAATGGCGCGACCAGTTGCAGCGTCGCGCCGAACGTTTCCTGGAGGCGATGATCGCGCGGCCGATGGCGCAGCGGCGCGCGCGACGTTGACCGCGGACTGACCGCGGACTGACGTCCGCGGCTGGGGGCCTATTTCGGTTGGAAGCTCCGTTCGAGCGCCTTCTTGCCACCGACCACCGGGAGCGTGAGCGTGGTGTGCTGGAGGTCCACGGTGAGCTCGGTCCCGGGCTGTGGCCAGAGGGTGAAGTCCCGATCGCTCGAGAAAATCATCAACCCGATCCGCTTCCCGGCGGGGATGACTTGGTCGTCCGGCTGCAGGTCGAAGGTGAGGTCCACGAACTCCCCGGGCATGAGCGGCATCCCGCGCTCGAACGACTGGTAGTCGCCAGTCTTCTTGAGCGCGGCATGGTTCTGCGGGTCGGCCCAGCCTCGGGTGATGACCGCCATCGTGTTGTTGGCGGGCTCGGTCCACGGCAGTGCAACCAGCCAGACCGAGAGGTTCGCCGCCTGCTTGCTGCTGGCGAGGCGGATGCGGATCTGGGCCTTGCCGGAGAGGTGCACCGGGGCGCTCAGGATCGGCGTGGCGTAGAGGAGCCGATTCGGCGAGTCGGTGGCCTTCGCGAGTACCGCCCCGCTGAACTCGACGTTGTCCACCAGCGTCTCGCGCTCGGAGCTGCGACCACCGCTCAGGGTGAGCCCGCCCGCGGTGCGGCCACCTGCCCCCGGCGACAGGACCACCGGTTTGGCGTCCGGATTCGGAAAGTCGGCGTAGGGCGTCGGCGACTGCATCGAGGCTCCCTCGCGCACGATGAACGCCTTCGGGTCGCGCTCGACATCGTTCGGCACGTCGAAGAGATAGCGCGTGAACCAGCGGTTCATCAGCGGCATCGGTGGATTGCCGCCGTGGCCGCCCTGATGGAAGTACTGTTGCAGCGGGACCTTGTTCTGCTTGAGAATCTCGCTGATCCGGACCGAGTGCTCCGGGACCACATTCCAGTCGTTGAAGGCGTGCGCCATGAGCGTCGCGGCACGGATCTTCCCCGCCTTGCGTGCCAGATCGCGCTCGGCCCAGAAGGCATTGTAGTCCCCGCTGGTGCGATCGCGGCCCGTCGCCATCTGCCCATCGCGGTAGGTGCTGTTGCAGTACGCACGGCGGGCCGGATCGCCGCTGTGGATGAAGTCATAGAGGAAGTCGATGTCCTCGCCGAGCCAGCCCCCCGGGTGACGCACCAGACCGTGGGAGCGGTAGT
>JBBRGR010000054.1:0-8657 GCA_038223815.1 Gemmatimonadales bacterium | reverse complement strand
GGGCGCGCGCACCCCGACAGGATTCTCCGTGAAACGCGAGATTCTCATCTCCGGCACTCCGCGCGAGACGCGGGTTGCCATTCTCGAGGACGACCGCCTGGTCGAGCTCCTCGTTGATCGGCCCGACCAGCGGCGCACGGTTGGTGACGTTTACTACGGGCGTGTAGACGCCGTCCTGCCAGGGATTCAAGCAGCATTTGTGGACGTGGGCCTCGAGAAGAGCGCCTTCCTCCACGCCTCCGATCTGCTGGAGCCTGAAGACGACGAGGCCCCGGTCGAGGCCGAGCCGGAGGAGGTCGACGACGAGACCGACGACGAGGACGACGACGCCGAAGCGGCCGCCGATCCTTCGGTCGCCAAGCAGCGGCGCGGCTCCGGCGGCAAGCGCGAAGTGGGCGCCCGGCGCGCGGTTCCCGACATTGGGGAAATGCTCAAGAAGGGGCAACTCCTCCCCGTGCAGGTCACCAAGGAGCCGATCTCGACCAAGGGCTGCCGCGTCACCGCGCAGATCTCGCTGGCGGGGCGCTTTCTCGTGTATATGCCCTACGCCTCGAAGGTCGGGGTGTCGCGCAAGATCGAGAATCGCGAGCAGCGGGCGAGCCTCCGCGAGATGGTCTCGCGCCTGCTGCCGCGGGATGCGGGCGGCGTGATCGTGCGGACCGTCGCCGAAGGGGTCACCGAGGACCACTTTCGGCGCGAGATCGACTCCCTCCTGGCCACGTGGAACAAGATCCAGCGCAAGCAACAGTATGTGAAGGCGCCCGCGCTGCTGCACCGCGAGGCGTCGCTCACCCGCTCGTTGATCCGCGACGTCTTCTCCGCCAAGGTCGATGCCCTCTGGGTGGACTCCAAGGAGCTGCACGGCGAGATCCTCCAGTATCTCCAGCTGATCGATCCGGAACTCGAAGCGCGGGTGCACTTCTATCAGGATCCGACCCCGCTCTTTGATGCCTACAAGATCGAGCACGAGATCCGCGACCTCTTCAAGCCGCGCGTGGACCTGCCGACGGGCGGCTACCTGATCGTCCAGCCGACGGAAGCGCTGGTCTCGGTCGACGTGAATACGGGGCGCTACACCGGCAAGCGCGACCCCGAGAAGACGATTCTCCGGACCAATGTCGAGGCCGCGCGCGAGATCGCCCGGCAGATCCGGTTGCGCGATGTCGGCGGGATCATCGTGGTGGACTTCATCGACATGGAATCGAAGGGGAATCGGGACCGAGTCCTCGCGGAGCTGCGCACCCACCTCGGACGCGACCGCGCCCGCACTCGGGCGTTCGCGGTGTCGGAGCTCGGCCTGATCGAGATGACTCGCCAGCGGGTCCGGCCCTCGCTGTGGGCGTCGATGACCCGGGAGTGCCTCACCTGCAGCGGGACCGGACGCGTCTTCTCCCCCGAAGTGGTCTCCCGGCGGCTTGAGCGTGCGCTCAAGCGGGCCGCGGTGGACCAGAAGGAGCGGAAACTGGCGATCCGGCTCCATCCCGACGTGGCGCTCTACCTCCTGGAAGAGGAGCCGAAGCTGGTCCAGACGCTGGGGCGGCAATCCGGCCTCGAACTGGAGCTCCGGGACGACCCGATGCTCCGGCTGGACGAGTTCCGGCTGATGACGCGACCTGCCGGACGGGACGTCACCGAACTCTATGTGGTGGCGTAGGTTGGGGGTTGCCCCCCAGAAACGGGGGGGCTATACTTACGGGCTTGGCAACTCAGACCCACTGGAGCAGACGAGTACTATGTACGCGATTTTCAAGGCCTTGGGCAAGCAGTTCCGCGCGGAAAAGGGCGCGACGCTGAAGTTGCCGTTCATGGACGGGAAGGAAGCTGGGGACACGCTGACCTTCACCGATGTGCTGCTCGCCTCCAACGGGGACACCATCACCGCGGGTGCCCCGACGGTTGTCGGCGCCTCGGTGTCCGCTGAGATCGTCAAGCACGGCAAGGACGAGAAGATCTACGTCTTCAAGTTCAAGCGCAGGAAGGGATACCGCCGGAAGACCGGACATCGGCAGAAGCATACCGAAGTTCGCATCACTGACGTCGTGACGGGTTGAGGTAACACGTGGCTCACAAGAAGGGTGTCGGCTCCAGCCGCAATGGTCGCGATTCCAATCCCCAGTACCTGGGCGTCAAGCACTTCGGTGGCGAGTCTGTCACGGCGGGGAGCATCCTCGTCAAGCAGCGCGGCACCAAGTTCCACGCGGGCAGGAACGTTTTCCGCGCCAAAGATGACTCGCTCCACACCTACATCGACGGTGTCGTGAAGTTCGAGCGCAAGGACAAGACGCGGCAGCAGGTGTCGGTGTATCCGAAGGTCGTGTCGTAGCTCGTAGCTCGTAGCTCGTAGGTCAATCAGGCCGGCGCCCCTCGGGTAGCCGGCCTTTCTGTATGCGCCATCCCGCCTGCGACCTACGACCCCAGTCGTTCAGGCCAATTCCCGCACACGCCCGCCACGCCCAGCTCCTTGAGCGCCTTCGCTTCCACCGCCCCATGCACCGTCCACGCAATCACCCGGATTCCGACCGCCGCGCAGCGCTCCACGAGCGCGCGATCGATCAGGTGCCACTCCTGCCAGAGTGTGCGCGCACCGGCCATCAGGACTGGCGACGCCACATCGAGGGGGTAGGACGACGAGAGCACCCCCAGGGAGAGGGTGGCGTCGGCCTCGTGCAATCGCCGGATGATTCGATGGTCGAAGGCATGCACGTGCAATCGGGTGCGGAAGGGGTGGGATCGGATCACGCCGAGCAGGCGAAGCTGCCCCGCCGGAGGGAGCCCCTTCGCCTCGATGAAGACCTCAATCGGGGCGAGCACGGCCAGTGCGTCGGCGAGGGTCGGGATGGGGCTTCCGTCCACGAGCCGGATCACACGGAGTTCCTCCATGTCGAGGGAGCCGATCTCCCGACCATCCGCCAGCACGGCGTCGTGGTGAACTACCAGCTCGCCATCAGCGGTCGAGTGGATATCCAGTTCAACCCCGTCGCAGGCGAACAGTGGGTTGTCCACACAGAGCCGAAACGCCTCGAGGCTGTTCTCCAGTGCGTGGCCCGATGCGCCGCGATGACCGATCACCAGCATGTGGGAACCCCGTGGAATACGAGTGGAGAGGCTGTGCACAGCGTGGAAAATAGGTGAGTGCACACAGCGTATCAACAATGTGGACAACACGATGTGGGGTTTGTCGACATTGCTGGATTGTCGAGGCGGTGAGGGGTGAGGGGGTGTCATCCTGAGCGAAGCACGCGTAGCGGGCGAAGTCGAAGGACATTCAAGACCGTGCACTAGGTCCTTCGACTTCGCATCCCTCCGGGATGCTACGCTCAGGATGACAATCGTAGACCCTTCACCCCTCACCCCTGACCCCTCACCGGGGCTGAAGCCCCGAATCCCTTAACATTCTCCCATCTCCCCCGTCCTCCGGTGCAATGACCTCTCTCGCCGCCGATCTGCCCAATGATCCCGACCTCGTCGCCGCGTGGCGCCGGGGCGATGAGTTGGCGGCCTCCCAGCTGGTGCGCCGTCACGCCGGGGCGCTGGGAAGGTACGTTGCCTCGGCGGGGGCGTCGAGCGGGGACATCGAGGACGTGGTGCAGGAGACCTTCATCCGCGCCTTTCGTGGACTGGAGGGGTGGCGGGGTGACGGGCCGTTTCGGGGGTGGCTCTTCCGGATCGCTCGGAACCTGCTCAAGGATGGCTTCCGGCTCCGGAAGGGCCGCATCGATGTCGCCCTTGAGGATCATGACCTGCGCGATCTGGCCGACCCAGCAGGTGAGCTGGTCGCTGACGAAACGGCCCATCTGATCCGCGCCGGGTTGGCCGCACTTCCCAGATTGCAGCGTGAAGTCTTTACCCTCCGGGTCGAGCATGGGCTCGAGTACCCGGAGATCGCCGTCGCACTCGGTACCACCCCCGGGGCGGCCCGGGTCCACTACCATCACGCGGTTCGTCGACTGAAGGAGTTGGTCCAATGATCTGCGAGGCACTGTCCGACCGGATGCCAGCCGTTGCGCGCGGGAGCGCCACATGGGACCCGGAGGAGGCCGAGCATCTGGCAGGGTGCGCTGATTGCCAGGCCGAATTGGCGGTGATTGTTCCCGTCGCCCGCGCGGGATGGACGACTCTGGCGCTCGACGTCGATCGGATTGCCGCCGGGGTGATTCGCGGCTCCGTCCGGGAGACACCGGTCATCGCGCTCGCATCGCGTCGCCGTTCCTTTGGGCGCGGCCTGATCGGGCTGGCGGCGGCGGCAGGGATCGTCCTGAGCGTCTATCTGGTTCGCCCAATCGCCCCGACGGCTGAAGTCGCCGTCGTGCCCACGCGCATGAAGACCGCGATTCCGGAGCTGGATGCCCTCCTTGAGGACGAGCTCCGCGTGGTTCTGGCAGCACTTGAGGAATCGACAACCGAGCTCGCTCCAGGACCGCTTCCGCGACTTGGTGACCTGACAGAAATCGAACTGCAGCAACTGCTGCAGAATGTGGAGGGATGACCATGACAATCCGATCGACACTCCTGGCGCTCTCGTGCCTCTTGGCTGTCACGCCATTGGCAGGGCAGGGACGCCAGGGGCCACCGCCCCGCGTGGCGGCGCTCCGGGGGCAGATCGAAGAGTCGTTCTTGCGTCGCGCCGCCGAAGAGCTGGGCCTGACTGGCGAGCAGGCAACGCGGATGACCCGCATCGTCATGACAGCCGGAGAACGGCGTCGTGGGCTGGAGGATGAGCAGCGGAACCTGCAACAAGCCCTCGACCGGGAGTTCCGGCCCGGGGTGGCCGCCAACAGCGATTCGGTCTCCAGGATGATTGACCGCCTCGGGCAGAATCGGGTGGATTACGCCGAGTCGTTCCGTTCCGAAATGAAGGAGCTGCAGCCGGTCCTCTCGCCAGTGCAGCGGGGCCAATACATGAAGATGCGCGACCGTCTGCTCCAACGCATTCGCGACCTGCAGGAGAATCGGGCCCCGCCGCCGGGTCGCCCCTGAAGCCCGCACCGCGGAGCCGATCCCGCTAGATTGCTCTGCGAGACCACCTCGACGCGGAGATGCCGGATGCGACGGTTTGGTGCGATGGTCATGATCGGGATGCTGGGCGCGGCGCCCCTCGCCGTGGCACAGCGTCCCGTTGTCTATCGGGTGCCGGTGACGGGCGTGATCGAAAACGGTCTCGCCCCCTTCGTGGCGCGCGCGATCGCCACGGCCGCCAGCGAAGGTGCCGCCGCTGTCATTCTCGACATGGACACGCCTGGCGGACGGATCGATGCCGCCGAGCGGATCGCCGACGCCATGGCGCGTTCCACGGTGCCGGTGACGGTGTGGGTGCATCCGCGGGCGTATAGCGCCGGCGCACTGATCGCGCTCGCGGCCAGCCATATCTACATGGCGCCGGCTGGTGTCATGGGCGCCGCCACACCCGTTGATGGGCAGGGGACCAAGGGATCCGAGAAGATCGTCAGTGCGATGCGCGCCGAATTTCGCGCGCTCGCCGAGGCGCGCGGTCGGGATCCCGGACTCGCCGAAGCGATGGTGGACGAGGGCCTCGACGTGCCGCTCGCGCCTGCCGGCAAACTGCTCACCCTCACCACCGCGCAGGCCATCGCGTCGGGCTTTGCCGAAGGCGAAGCGGCAGATCTCGATGCCGTGCTCGCGGCCCTCGAGCTCTCGGGCGCAGACGTCCGCGTCCTCGAACCGACGTGGGCCGAGTCGGTGGTCCGCTTTCTCACCAACCCGATCGTTTCCCCGCTCCTGCTCTCCCTCGGCATGCTCGGCCTGATTCTCGAGATCAAGTCCGGAGCCTTCGGCCTCGGCGGCCTCATCTCGGTCGCCTCGCTCGGTCTTTTCTTCGGCTCCTCGTTTCTCCTTGGTCTCGCCGGGTGGGAAGAGGTGATCCTCATGGGGCTCGGCCTGATCGCGCTCGGGATCGAGGCGTTCGTCCTCCCCGGCTTCGGCGTCGCGGGAATTCTGGGGATCTGTTTCCTCGGTGGTGCCACCGTCCTCGCCCTCGTGGGCGGGGCTCCTTCGACGAGTGATCTCATGGGTGCTTTCGCGGTCTTGGGCGTGTCGCTCGTGGTGACCGCTGCCGTGTTCTATGCCTGGCTTCGCCATCTTCCCAATTCCCATCGCTTCTCGGGGCTGCTCCTGAAGGGTGATGCCGCGCGTGGTGAGGGATACATCTCGGCCCCGCAGCGTGACGACTTGATCGGGCAGCTCGGGACGGCGCTCACCGACTTGCGACCGTCCGGCACCGCCACGATCGCCGGCGAGCGGATGGATGTCGTGACGGAAGGGGAGTTTGTTGCTGCGGGCGCCAGCATCACCGTGATCCGCGCCGAAGGGTATCGCCACATCGTGCGACTTGCGCACGACGCGACCCATCACCTGCCTCATGCGAGTGCTGTCCATGAATGAAGACACCACCGGCCTGGCCATCTTGATGGTGCTGGTCATCCTTGGTCTGATCGTATTGACCATCTTCTTCCGTTTCATTCCCATCGGACTGTGGATCCGGGCGGCCGCTTCCGGGGTCCGCGTGCCGTTCATGACACTCTTCGGCATGCGGTTCCGGAAGGTCGATCCCACCCGGATCGTCGACCCACTGATCACCGCGATCAAGGCAGGCCTGCCGCTCGGTATCAACGAGCTGGAGGCGCACTTCCTTTCTGGCGGCAATGTGGCGCGGGTGGTGAACGCCCTGATCTCGGCGGACAAGGCGGGGATTCCCCTCTCGTTCAAGCAGGCGACGGCGATCGACCTCGCGGGCCGTGACGTGCTCGAGGCGGTGCAGGTGAGCGTCAACCCGAAGGTCATCACCACGCCGAAGGTGGCGGCGATGGCGAAGGATGGCATTCAGTTGCTCGCGATGGCGCGGGTGACGGTGCGCGCGAACGTCAATCGCCTGGTGGGTGGTGCCGGCGAGGAGACGATCCTGGCGCGCGTCGGCGAGGGCATCGTGAGCACCATCGGCTCGGCGGTCTCGCACAAGGCCGTGCTCGAGAATCCCGACATGATCTCGAAGACCGTACTGGCGAAGGGTCTCGATGCGGGGACGGCGTTCGAGATCCTCTCGATCGACATTGCCGACGTGGACGTGGGCAAGAACATCGGCGCCGAGCTGCAGACCGATCAGGCCGAGGCCGACAAGCGGATCGCGCAGGCGAAGGCCGAGGAGCGGCGCGCACTCGCTGTGGCGGTCGAGCAGGAGTACAAGGCCGAGGTGGTGCGCGAGCGTGCCAAGTTGGTGGCGGCTGAGGCGCTGATTCCGATGGCGATCGCGGAGGCATTCCGGAGCGGACACCTGGGTGTGATGGATTACCAGCGCTACAAGAACGTGCAGGCCGACACCGACATGCGTCGTTCGATCGCGGCGGGTGGCGAGTTGCCGGGCGTGGGCGAGTCGGGGAGCTGAGCGAGTGGAGCTCGACGGACCGATTGTCCTCGCGATCATCTACGGGGTGGTCGCCCTCCTGAAGCGGGTGGGCGACGCCTCGAAGCGTCGGCAACACCAGGGTGAACTGCCACCGGTGACCACGCGGTCGCCGCGGCGGTCGCGCCCTGCGCCGAAGACGATGGAAGAGTTGTTGCGGGAGATGGCCGGGGAGGCGCCGCGTGAGGAGGCCGAGCCCGAGCCGATGGTGCGTGCGCCGGCCCCGGCGCGACTTCCGGTGCCCACGCCGTGGGAGTGGGAGGTCGAGGAGCGCGAGACGCTGGAGACCGATCCGACGGTGGTGTCCACTGAGACGGCGGAGGCCTTCGACAGGCCGGTGCCGGTGCGCCTTGACTACGATGAGGATGCGGAGGCGCTGGTGCAGCGGCGTGTCACGGCCGCGGCGGCACGCGACGGGGCGTTACGGCCCGACGATCATCGACGGTTCGACGCGAAGATTCGCGAAGTGGCGCCTGTGGTCGCGCGGGCGCCGGTGCGTGGTGGTGCCATGCGTCGCGCCATGATCTGGCACGAGGTGCTCTCCAAGCCGGTGTCGTTGCGCGATGAGGAGTGATGCGGCTGGGTGACTCGAATCCTTCTTCGTTCCCAGAGTCGCCATTGACTCGGCTTGGGGGGGGACAATCTTACGAGTCCTCAGGCGCCCAAGAAACCGTACATATCCTCAAAGGAGTCGTGTTTGCGATCCAAAGCGACAGGTACCGTGATGTTGCTGTTCCTCTCCGTCAGCGGTTGTGCAGGTCCGGCCGACTTGTTGCTCCCAGACCCCGGGAGCAGTGGCCCGGCAGCGACGACTGTCGTTGTCAAAGAGAAGCGGGCGCCGCTGAGTTCGCGGGAGACATTGATCGCGATTGCGGCGCGCAGCCGCTCGATTCGGGGGTCGTTGGGCAGTCTGACTGCCACAGGGCCTAGCATCAAGCGGACATACAACGCGGATGGAAGTTTGAAGCGCGAATTGGTGCGGAGCGGGAGCAAGTGGGTCGAGCGTCCGAGTACACTTCCACTGGATCTCGCCGCTCGTCCCCTGGCGTCGTATCTCCCGAGTGGTGGAGAAGCACTGTCGCGGGTGTCGCCAAGTTTGAAGGTGGTGAGCTATTCCATGGAGGGCATCGCCGCAACCGACACACTCGCGACTGAGGTTGGGTTTGCGACCAGCACTCTGACGAGCGACGAGGCTCGCCCGTATGGCAGCGCGATTACGTATCTCAATTATGACTCCTCGACG
>JBBRGR010000053.1:0-8659 GCA_038223815.1 Gemmatimonadales bacterium | reverse complement strand
GAGCCAGCGAGTCGGCACGCGCCTTGGTGGTATCCACCGGTGGTGGCTTCGGTGTGTCGAGCCGGATGCGCACGACCTCGGAGCGACCCTTGCCGATCGAGCGCAGCCCGCGCACTTCGATGAGGTAGCTCGTGCCGAGTTGGATGATGCCGGTGGTCCGCACGTTGAGGCGGTTGGTCAACGGCGGCCGCTTCTGCTCCAGGGTGTCGGGCTGCTGACCGCCCGAAACTGCGGCGCCGCCCGCGAGGGCGCGTGTCGGCCGCGGCGCGGGGGGCGTCGAATCGCCGCGAGCCGCAGCGGCCGTGTCCGCTGCGGGTCGAACCGGTGTGATCCCGCCGCGTCCGCGGTAGAGGGAATCATGTGCCGGCTTCGGCAGTGCTCCGATTGGTCCGATCGAGCCGGAATCGGGCAGGCCGAGGACGCGGATCGAGTCGGCCGGCAGCGAGAATCCCGGATCGAGTGTCTTGGTGAGGACCAGGCCGATCGTGAACGAGTCCACGCGTTCCGCCGATTGGATGCGTGGCGGGGCGGAGTCGCGCGGGAAGGCCCAGATCTCGCCGACCAGATCGCGCCCGGCGATGAGCCGCACCGTGTCCCACGATTCACTGGATTCGAGGCGGCGATTCCGATTCTGGTCGAGCACCACCCGGACGAGGAATTCGCCCTGCGGCAGTGGGCCGAAGGCGAACCGCCCACTCGAATCGGCCAGCGTGCGATACGGCAGGGAGTCCGGCAGCAGCAGTGCCTCGATGAGCGCGAGCGGGGCAGGGCGGGGCCCGGTCCAGTCCACGGCACGACCGACGATGTAGCGGGTCGGCACCGGCCCGCCGGTCGCGAAGGTCACCACCGAGGCGAGGACCGAGGCATTCGAGGGTTCGCGGATGTCACGGATGCCCGGAGCGAGCTCGATCCGATAGGTGGTGTTCGCGAGCCATCCATCGCGCGGGCGAACCAGAATGCGGTCGCGCCGCCACTGCACGCGCGGCACGACACTGTCGGGCGCCGGCGAGAGGAGGATCAACTTCTCGAGCTCGCCGTTGCCAAAACCGAAGTTGGGTTGTGCCCCCTCCGAGATCACCTCATCGAAGTGAAACTCGACCCAGCCATCGAAGTCCTCGAGAACGCGCACCGAATCCGGGAGCGTGCCGAGGAGCATCGGCGGCATCCCGTCGGGGGGTCCGCCCGGAGGCGGTGCCATGCGCGCGCAGCCGGCCAGCAGGCCAACGGCGAGCGCGATTCGTCTCACGTGGGGCAACCGAGCACGCCCCGCTTGGCGCGCAACGCCTCGGCCTGGGCGCGCCAGGTCACCATCTTCTCCCGCTCCTTCTCGACGACGGCCGCCGGGGCCCGGTCGGTGAACTGCGCGTTGCCGAGCTTGGACTCCTGCGCCGCCACCAGCGCATCGAGCTTCTCGGCTTCAGCCCCGAGGCGCGCGCATTCCTTCGCGAGGTCGACGAGATCGCCGAGCGGGACAAAGACGGTCGTGCGGTCCTCGAGTACGACCGTGCCACCCGGCTCGGATGGCGCGGCGCCGACGAGGAGTGATTCCACCTTGGCGAGCCGACGGACCGTGTCGCCCTCAGCGGCGAGCGCCCGCGCCGAGATTGGGCTCGCGTCGCTGATTGTCACGGAGACCGATTGTCCGGGTGCCACGGCATACTCGGCGCGCAGGGCACGCACTGCACCGATGATCGCCTGCACCGCGCCGAACTCCTCGATCGCGGCCGCATCGCCGCGGGCGTCGGATGCGGTGGGCCACGCCGCCTGCGAAATCGACGCCTCGGCGGGCGTGTTCGGCAGCCGCTGCCAGAGTGCCTCGGTGATGAAGGGCATGACCGGGTGGAGCAGGCGTAGCGCCACGTCGAAGACGTGCGCCGCGACGCTTCGGGCCGTGTCTCCGCCGGGCGTGGTCCCATAGAGTCGCGGCTTGACCTGCTCGAGGTACCAGTCGGCGAGGTCGCTCCAGAGGAAGCGATACACGGCCGCGGCCGCATCATTGAGACGGAAGCGCTCGAGCTGCAGCGTCGCCTCGCGCACCGTCTCGTCGGCGCGCGCGAGGATCCAGCGATCCGCAAGGGTCAACTCCGACGCGGGAATCGTGGCGAGCGGGGCAGCGCCTGACTCAAGGTGACCGAGGAGGAAGCGGCCGATGTTCCAGAGCTTGTTGGCGAAATTGCGCCCCGGCGCGAACGAGACGTCGAGGTCGGCCGGGTCGAGGATGAGGTCCGTCCCCACCGCCATTCCGCTCACGACCGTGTAGCGCAGCGCATCGGCGCCGTAGCGCTCGATCACTTCGAGCGGGTCGATCCCGTTGCCAAGCGACTTCGACATCTTGCGATGCTGCGTGTCGCGCACGGTGCCGTGCAGGTACACCGTCGAGAACGGCACCTCGCCCCGGAACTCCAGACCCGCCATCACCATCCGGGCGACCCAGAAGAAGAGGATCTCCGGGGCGGTCACGAGCACGCTGCCGGGGTAGAACGCCTTCAGGTCGGCGGTCTCGTCCGGCCAACCGAGCGACGAGAACGGCACCAGCCAGGAGGAGAACCAGGTGTCGAGCACATCCTCGTCCTGGATCACGGCCCCGCCGCACTGCGGGCACGTGGTGGGCTCGTCGCGGGCCACCGTGATGTGGGCGCAGCCTTCGGCCTGACAGTACCAGACCGGAATCCGGTGGCCCCACCAGAGCTGCCGGGAGATGCACCAGTCGCGGATGTTTTCCATCCACATGGCGTAGTTGTCGCCCTGACGCTCCGGAATGAAGCGGATCTGCTCGTTGCGGTAGGCCGCGAGGGCGGGCGCCGCGAGAGCCTGCATCCGGACGAACCACTGGTCCGAGAGGCGCGGCTCGATCACCGTGTCACAGCGGTAGCACTGGCCCACCGCGTTGCGATGGGTGTCAACGCCTTCCAGCAGTCCGAGCGATTCAAACTCCGCCACGACACGCTTGCGCGCTTCGAATCGGTCCAGTCCGCGGAAGCGCTCCGGGACGTCGTCGTTCATGTGCGCGTCATCGGTCATCACGTTCAACTGGGCGAGGCCGTGGCGCTTGCCGATCTCGAAGTCGGTCGGATCGTGTGCTGGCGTCACCTTGACGGCACCCGAGCCGAACTCCGGATCGACCGCGTCGTCGGCGACGATCGGGATCAGCCGGTCCACGAGGGGCAGCCGGAGATGGCGCCCGATCAATGCCGCGTAACGCGGATCAGTGGGATGCACCGCCACGGCGGTGTCGCCGAGCATGGTCTCGGGACGCGTCGTGGCAACCACCAGCGAACCGCTGCCATCGTCGAGCGGGTAGCGAAGACGCCAGATGCGGCCATCGGTCTCCACCTTCTCCGCTTCCTCGTTGGAGAGGGCGGTGAGGCAACGCGGGCACCAGTTGATGATGTACTTGCCACGATAGATCAGGCCGCGCTCATGCAACGTGACGAACACCTCGCGCACGGCGCGCGACAGTCCCGGGTCAAGCGTGAAGTAGGTCCGTTCCCAATCGCAGGAGCAGCCGAGGGCCTTGAGCTGCTCGAGGATCTGGCCACCGGTTTGGTCCACGAAGTCCCAGACCCGCTGGACGAAGGCGTCGCGGCCCACATCGAAGCGTGTCAGCCCTTCCTTCGCGAGCTGCTTCTCGACCACGTTCTGGGTCGCGATGCCGGCGTGGTCGGTCCCGGGGACCCAGAGGACCTTGCGGCCACGCATCCGCTCGAAGCGGATCAGCACGTCCTGCAGCGTGTTGTTCAGCCCATGACCGGCATGGAGCACCGCCGTGACGTTGGGCGGCGGGATCTGGATGACGTACGGCTCGCCCGGTGCATCGGCGGCGACGTGGTAGAAGCCGCGCTCCTGCCACCACTGGTAGAGCGGTCCCTCGATGGCAGCGGGATCATACTGCGGTGCGAGGGGCTCGCTCACGCGATCGCCTCGTCGGCCACGTCGTCCGTCGGCAACTCCACGAGGTCGTCCTCGCCACGCACCAGCAGGCAATTCACCAGCCGGTTCACGACCACGGCGTTGGCCACCAACCGTGCCGCCGAGGAGCGGGTCCGTCGATCGGGGACCCAGCCGTGCAGCTCGAGGGCGTCGCGCCCCACCGGGATCACGTCGAGGCGCAGGCCTCGCAGGGTCGTGTCGGCGTCCAGAGCGCCCTGGGCCTCGTGCACCAGCTCCGCCATGGAGGGTGGGAAGCCCCGCTCCCGTGGGCGCGCGGTGCGTGCGGCGCGGGTGGCACGGGGGCCGAACAGCTCGCCGACCAGGAATCCGAGGGTCGCCCCGAGGGCGAGGCCAGCCGCGGCCAGCCCGGCGGCGGTGAGGCCTCCGGGGCGGGACGAGGGGCTGCGGCGTGCAGTGAATCGAGGCATCCTGCTAAAATACAAGGCTCGGACGGCTCGGCCTATGGCCGACACCGCCACGTGAAGAACCCTTTGCAAGGCTGGCCCTGATGACTGCACCCGTCGAGACCCCGCTCCGCGTGACCCTCCCTGATGGCTCCGTGCGCGAGCTCACCGGGGGGACGACCGGTGCGGAACTGGCCGCGGCGATCGGGGCCGGCTTGGCGCGCGCGGCGGTGGCGATCAAGGTGAACGGGGAGATCCGGGACCTGGCCCGCCCGTTGAGTGACGGGGATCAGGTGGCGATCCTCACCGAACGCGACGCCGAGGCCTTGCCGATCCTCCGCCATTCGGCGGCGCACATTCTGGCGACCGCGGTCCGGAGCGTCTTCCCGGGCGCGGGGATCGGGTTCGGACCGTCGATTGATGAGGGCTTCTACTACGACTTCGACGTCCCCCGTCCCTTCACGCCCGAGGACCTCGAGGCGCTCGAGAAGGCGATGGCCGACGCCATCGCCGCGGACCACCCCTTCGTGCGCGAGGTCGTGAGCCGCGAGGAAGCCAACGCGCGCTTTGCCGACGACCCCCTCAAGCTCGAGCGCATCAGCGAACTCGGGCCCGACCAGACGATCACCATCTACACCGACGGGCCGTTCGTTGACCTCTGCCGCGGGCCGCACGTGCCGAGCACGGCCAAGTTGAAGCACTTCAAGCTGCTGCACGGCGCCGGCGCCTACTGGCGGGGTGATTCGTCGCGGCAGATGCTCCAGCGGATCTACGGCACGGCCTACTTCAAGAAGGACGACCTGGCCCAGCACCTCTTCCGCCTCGAGGAGTCGAAGAAGCGCGATCACCGCACCCTCGGCAAGCAGCTCGACCTCTTCATGTTCCACCCGTTCGCCCCCGGGGCAGCGTTCTGGACCGAGAAGGGGACGGTGATCTACAACGCGCTGAATGACTACATGCGCGCGTTGCAGCGGGACGGCTACCGCGAGATCCGCACCCCGCTGCTCTACAACAAGGGGCTCTGGGAAATCTCGGGTCACTGGGGGAAGTATCAGGAGAACATGTTCCTGGTGCTCGACAACGAATCGGGAGAGCACGACTTCTCGCTGAAGCCGATGAACTGCCCGTCGCACCACCTGCTCTACGGCAGCAAGAAGCACTCGTATCGCGAGCTGCCGATTCGCTACGTCACCTACGACGTGCTGCACCGCAATGAGGTCTCGGGGGCGCTCTCCGGGCTGACCCGCGTGCGGCAGTTCGCGCAGGACGATTGCCATCTCTACCTCATGGAACGGCAGGTACAGGCCGAGGTGCACCGGCTGGTGCAGTTCATTCTCTCGTACTACGAGACCTTCGGACTCAAGGCCTCGCTGAAGTTCGCAACCCGACCGGAGCAGCGCATCGGCTCGGATCAGCTGTGGGACGAGGCGGAACGGGCGCTGCGTCATGCGCTCGAGGCGACCGGTCAGCCCTATGAGCTCAAGGCCGGGGACGGCGCATTCTATGGGCCGAAGATCGACTTCGACGTCGAGGATGCCATCGGCCGGAAGTGGCAGCTCGGGACCATCCAGCTCGACTACAACGCGGCGGAGCGATTTGACCTCTCCTACGTTGGGGAGGACAACACGGATCACCGGCCGGTGGTGATTCACCGCGCGGTGAACGGGTCATTCGAGCGCTTCATCGCCATTCTCATCGAGCACTTTGCGGGGGCCTTCCCGCTCTGGTTGTCGCCCGAGCAGGTGCGCGTGGTCCCGATCAGCGACGCCCAGCGCGACGCGGCCGAGGCGATGATGCGCACGCTCCGTGACGCAGGGATTCGTGCCACGCTCGATGACCGCAACGAGACGCTGAACTACCGGATCCGCGACGGCGAGGTGGCGAAGGTGCCCTACCTGGCCGTCGTCGGCGGCCGCGAAGCGGAGAGCAATTCGGTCGCGGTTCGGGTGCGCGGGGCCGGGAACAAGCAGGAGGTCATCGCGTTGGCGGAGTTCACGGGGCGGTTGGTGGAAGAGGTGCGGACTCGGAGTCTGGGGGCGTAGTTGGTGAGGGGTGAGGGGCATGTCATCCTGAACGGAGCCCGCGAGGCGGGCGCAGTCGAAGGACCTCTCGTCTCGGCACGAGGTCCTTCGACTGCGCATCCCTTCGGGATGCTTCGCTCAGGATGACATGCGTCCAGGACCGCCACACTCCACACTCCACACTCCACACGCCACACGCCACACGCCACACGCCACACGCCACACCCCACACGCCACACCCCTCCCCATTATCTTCCCCCGCGTCCTGAACTCTGAGGCCGCATGTCTGACCAGCACATTCCCGTCATCGTTGCCGCGTGCCGCACGCCGATCGGCCGCTATCTGGGCGCCCTGTCCTCGCTTCCCGCGACGCGACTTGGCGCCCTTGCCATCGCCGACGTGGTGCGTCGCGCCGGGGTGGATGGCGCTGCGATCGACGAAGTGATCATGGGGCATGTGGTGCAGGGTGGGACGGGCCAGGCACCGGCACGTCAGGCGATGATCCACGCCGGACTCCCCGGCACGGTCCCGGCGCTCACGATCAACAAGGTCTGCGGCTCGGGCCTCAAGGCGGTGATGCTCGCTGCCCAGTCGATCAAGGCCGGCGACAACCAGTGCGTGGTCGCCGGTGGCATGGAGTCGATGTCGTCGGCGCCGCACTACCTCTACAACTATCGCAACGGCATCAAGGCCGGCAATCAGACGATCGTCGACGGGATGATCCACGATGGCCTCTGGGATTCCTTCGGCAACAATCACATGGGCGAGTACGCCGAATACACCGCCGAAAAAGCGGGGGTCACGCGCGCGGACCAGGACGCCTTCGCGGCGCGGTCGCACCAGCGCGCGGCGGCCGCCCAGGCCGCGGGGAAGTTCGCCGCCGAGATGGTCACCGTCGAGGTCGCCGGCAAGGGTGGCCCCACGCTGGTCACCCAGGATGAATCCGTCCGTCCCGACACGACCGCCGACTCCCTTGCCAAGCTGAAGCCGGTGTTTCGGAAGGATGGCACCGTCACCGCGGGCAACGCGCCGGGCCTCAACGATGGCGGCGCGGCGATCATGGTCACGTCGCTCGCCTTCGCCACGGCGCACGGCCTGCCAGTGCTCGCCCGGATCACCGGCTATGCGACCGGTGGCGGCGAACCGAAGGAGTTGTTCTTCGCCCCGATCCTCGCCGTGCAGAACCTGATGAAGCAGTCAGGCGCCTCGATCGGCGACTACGATCTCATCGAGGCCAACGAGGCATTTGCCGTGCAAGCGATTGCCGACGGCCGCGGCCTCGGTTGGGATGAGGCGCGCGTCAACGTCAATGGCGGTGCGATCGCCTTGGGCCACCCGATCGGCGCCTCGGGTGCCCGCGTCCTCGCCACTCTGATCCACGCCATGCATGATCGGAATGCCGCGACGGGGTTGGCGACGCTGTGTCTGGGTGGGGGGAATGCCGTCGCGTTGAGCGTCTCGAGGGACTGAATCGATGATCGATGATCGATGATCGATCATCGAGGACTATCATATTTCATTGCAGGCAATTCATGACGAACATCGCAGTCATCGGTTCCGGCACCATGGGCAACGGCATCGCCCACGTCCTCGCGCAGCACGGCCATGACGTCGCGCTCATCGACGTCAGCGCGGCCGCGCTCGAGAAGGCGAAGACCACCATCGCCGGCAATCTCGATCGTCAGGTGAAGAAGGGCACGCTGGCGGCGGAGGCCCCGGCCGGGATTCTGGCCCGGATCACGACGGGGACCGATCTGGCGCTGGCGGCCTCCGCGGCCCTCGTGGTCGAGGCAGCGAGCGAGAATCCGGCAATCAAGTTCGACATCTTCGCCCGGCTTGACGCCGTCTGCGGCCCCGAGGCGATCCTCGCCAGCAACACCTCCTCGATCTCCATCACCGACATTGCAGCCAAGACGAAGCGAGCGTCGCAGGTGATCGGGATGCACTTCATGAACCCGGTGCCGGTGATGCCACTGGTCGAGGTGATCCGCGGGCAGGACACCTCCGACGCCACCACCGCCACGGTGGTCGAGCTCTCGAAGGCGCTCGGCAAGACGCCGGTCGAGGTGAACGACTACCCCGGCTTCGTCAGCAATCGCGTCCTGATGCCGATGATCAATGAAGCGATCTTCTGCGTCTTCGAAGGTGTGGCCACCCCCGAGTCGATCGATACCGTCATGAAGCTTGGCATGGCCCACCCGATGGGGCCACTGGCGCTGGCCGACTTCATCGGGCTCGATGTCTGCCTGGCCATCTTGAACGTGCTGCACACGGGCCTTGGCGAGGACAAGTACCGCCCCTGCC